>NZ_JAJKHN010000065.1:0-39089 GCF_020982715.1 Bacteroides sp. 1_1_30 | reverse complement strand
ATGCTTAAAGATACAAAAAAGGCAACTAACTCGCAATGAATTAGTTGCCTTAAATTTTATTATTTTAGGAATATCCCAAGATAAAAGGGCGGCAGTTTCACAACTACCGCCCTCTTTTGCGTAATTAATATATTATATTAAAAAAGAGTGTGTTTTGCACGTTTACATTAGATTTATAATCTTAGGGAAACTTTACTTCGTAAGTTTTCGGTCCGCCATATAAAGTGTTGACACGGATCCTTAATCCTTTTTTCCCTTCCATCCGGTCTTTAATCTTATCCAGTTTGAAAGATACATATCCTTCGCCCAGGCTTTGAGGATAATCACCTTCACTGTTATGACGGAATTCCAGATTGATATATTCGTCCTCCGCACTGTCTTCGTCAGCAGTGGGAGCAGACTCTTCTTTGTCGTTGATTACGAGATTCAGGAAATGTTTTTTATCTTCACTATGCGTTCCATAATATTGGAATTCAATCGTCAGATATTTATTATCCTTGTTGATCCACATATAAGTTGTGTTGATCTTGTCATCTCCGACTTTTTCTTCGTCGTTGTCATCTTCACCCATCGTGATGATGTCTTTAGTTAAGATTGGATTGATACCTCTCACCTGAATATTAAGGTCGTATCCATTCACAGGTTCTTCCAGCTCGTTGAAGATCACAAAAGCTCGTTGTCCTTCCACCCAATCTTTATTACTCCATCCTTGCGCATTGCTGGGATACATCTTTTTCCCGTCATCCAAAGTGAAATAAAATTCCTTGCTATCCTGGCTAATCATATTGATGGTACTGACAACCAGAAGATCGGACGGGTTGTCATCGTCGTCCAAACATGACTGGAGAATCGGCATTGTAGTCATAATAGCAAAGATAAAGGCAATGAATTTAAATTTCTTCATATACTTATTTAAGTTTTAGATTATATAAAATGGTTCCTTTGTATTGTGAAAATGCAATGGGATAGAAAATATTGCATTTGAATCTGTTAAAGAAACAAAAGTGATAAAAGAGTTGTTCTCTCTATGCAGTATTTCTATCTTTGCTGCATTTATAAGTTAAACACGTGTATAAGAGAATGGAAGAATTAGAGTTGTCGGAACAATGCAGGCTAGGCAATAACCAAGCTCGCAAAGAACTGTATGAGCAGTATGCGGGACGTATGCTTGGCATCTGTCTTCGCTATACCGGCGACCGTGATACAGCCCAGGATCTGCTTCACGACGGTTTTTTAAAGATATTCGATTCCTTCGACAAGTTCACCTGGAGGGGTGAAGGCTCCCTGCGGGCTTGGATGGAAAGGGTGATGGTCAACACAGCTTTGCAATATCTCCGGAAAAATGATGTAATCAATCAGTCGGCACCATTAGAAGAGTTGCCTGAAGAATATGAAGAACCGGATGCTTCTGATGTAGAAGCTATTCCACAGAAAGTGTTGATGCAGTTTATAGAAGAACTACCTGCCGGATATCGTACAGTGTTTAACCTTTATACATTCGAAGACAAATCGCATAAAGAAATCGCACAGGAATTAGGTATTAATGAAAAATCTTCGGCTTCGCAACTATTTCGTGCGAAGAGTGTATTGGCAAAAAGAGTAAAAGAATGGATAACGCATAATGGATAGATAGAGATGGAAGAGAAAGAATTGTGGATGAATAAGTTGAAGGAGAAGCTCGCGGATTATTCCGAGCCGGTGCCTGCTTCCGCTTGGGAACAACTGGAGAAAGAACTTATGCCTCCTGTGGAGAAGAAAATATATCCTTATCGAAAATGGATGATGGCTGCTGCAGCTGTTATATTGTTAGCCGTCGTTTCGTCGGTAAGTCTATATTTTCTGGGGACACCGGCCGCGGATGAAATACGTCATATAAAGACTCCGGCATTGGCATCTACACCCGATGCGTTGCCGGGTGTGCAACAACCGGATGTGCAGGGCACTTCCGTAGAACCCGTCTTGCGACCAGTGGCTCGTGAAGACCGTTTGGCGAAAATTGATAAGAATCTTACAGAACAGAAAACAAATGCAGGCCAATCTGCAATAGAAAATAACAACGAACCTGTAACAGGGAATGAAAATAATCCTGTGATTGAGGAAGACCAGATGCTCAAAGGTGAGACGGAACAGACGAAAAATGAAGCAAGGCAGGTTGACAGTGAAAATGTGGGTCAGGCTACACAGTCACAGGACACCGAACGGCCGAACAACAGGCCGCGTCGCCCTTCCGGCAGAGACAAGCTGCATATTCCGGCAGAAAAAAGAGCATCTCAAAAAGGAACATGGTCCATGGGACTCTCGGTCGGAAATTCGGGCGGAGCATCCACAGAAGTCGGTGCCGGCTCTCATGCTTATATGTCTCGTGTGAGTATGCTTTCTGTTTCCAACGGTCTGATGGAGATACCTAACGATCAGACATTGGTTTTTGAAGATGGAGTGCCTTATTTGCGTCAGGCAAAACAAGTGGTCGACATTAAGCACCATCAACCAATTTCCTTCGGATTGTCCGTCCGTAAAGGACTGGCCAAAGGATTCTCTCTCGAAACGGGATTGACTTACACATTGCTTTCTTCGGATGCGAAACTGGCGGGTGAAGATCAGCAGATAGAACAAAAACTTCATTATGTCGGTATTCCGCTGCGTGCCAACTGGAATTTCCTTGATAAGAAACTCGTCACTCTCTACGTCTCCGGTGGAGGTATGGTGGAGAAATGTGTCTATGGAAAGCTCGGTTCCGAGAAAGAAACGGTGAAACCTCTGCAATTCTCGGTATCCGGTGCGGTAGGTGCACAGGTGAACGCAACGAAACGTCTGGGTATCTATGTAGAACCCGGTGTTGCTTATTATTTTGATGACGGTTCGGATATACAGACCATACGTAAAGAGAATCCGTTTAACTTCAATATACAGGCTGGTATCCGCTTGACTTATTAATGCGAACTACCTTACTGAACATAGTGACGGTATCCGTTCAAGATAGCGTCACTATCCTGATTAGATAGCGTCACTATCTTGACCGGATGGCGTCACTATCCTGATATTAGTATCTTTTTCCTCATAAAAATCGGATAATTGAGAAAATATTAATAATATTGTCACCTGTTAATGGTCTATGGTTGCATACCTTTGTTGCAAAACTCTAAGCTATGGTGAATTTTACAGATGAAAAACATTTATTAATCGATTTAAAAGACGGTTCTTTTCAAGCATTTGAAAGATTGTATAATATGTACAGCGGTAAACTGTACAATTTCATTATGCGGCTTTCTTCCGGCAATCAATATATGGCTGAAGAAGTGGTGCAATCCACTTTTATCCGTATATGGGAAGTACGTGAGAAAGTCGATACCAACGCTTCATTTATTTCTTTTCTTTGTACGATAGCCAAAAATTTACTGATGAACATGTACCAACGTCAGACCGTTGAATATGTTTACAATGAATATCTGCTGAAAAGCAGTGTGGATCGTGATTCGCAAACAGAAGAGAATATTGATCTTCATTTCTTGAACGACTATATCGACTCATTAGCGGAAGAATTGCCGGCACAGCGAAAGAAAGTCTTTATCTTAAGTAAGCGTCAGAACTATACGAATAAGGAAATTGCTGAAATGATGGGTATTTCTGAAAGTACAGTCGCCACACAATTATCTTTGGCGGTGAAATTTATGCGTGAGCAGTTGATGAAGCATTACGATAAGGTAATTGCGCTTCTGATCGCCTTTTTTGTTAATGAAATGTAATTGTAATACACGTTTTTGGATAGTAGATAGGATGAAAATGTATACTTGTAAATAAGCAGGAAAGAAGATGGATAAGATATATTATAAAGAACTGATTGAAAAGTATTTCGATGGAAATATAACGGATGCGGAGATTAAAGAACTTTCCGATTGGATAAAGAACGACCGCCATTTACAGAACTGGTGGGAAGAAGAATTTTCCAAATCGGATGCCGGTATTAATCCGGTACTGCGCGACAAACTATTTGCCCGAATCAAAGAACAGACGCAGGGAAAAGAAGAGACACAGGGAAAAGAGAAACCAAGAACTATTCGCATGAATCTTTGGAAATGGGCTGCCGCCATCGTTTTACCCATTTGTATTGCCTTCTTCACCTACTATCTTATAGATTCTTCGCAAACAGTGGGAGCGCCCTTTATAGTAAAAGCCGATAAAGGAGATAAAGCAACCATCGAATTGCCGGACGGAACGAATGTCGTTCTCAATTCAGCTTCACAATTAAGCTATCTGAATAACTTCGGAGAAAATGTGCGTCGTGTGCAACTGAATGGTGAAGCCTATTTCAAAGTAGCTCATGATGAAAAACATGCCTTTATAGTGCAGGTCGGGGATTTGGAAGTGAAAGTACTCGGTACTTCTTTTAATGTATCTGCCTATGAAGATGCCAAAGACGTGACGGTCGTTCTTTTGGAAGGAAAAGTAGGGGTTTATGCGCAGAAAATGTCGCATATCATGAAGCCCGGCGACAAAATAGAATATAATAAAGCCACTCATAAGATAACAGCCACTCAAGTACACCCGAGTGACTACATTGAATGGACGAAAGGAAATATCTATTTTGAGAAAGAATCTTTGGAAAATATAATGAAAACCCTTTCACGCATCTATGACGTAGAGATTCGTTTCGACTCCAATAAACTACCTAATGAATATTTCACCGGAACCATTCCGGGAGGTGGCATACAGAATGCATTGAATATCCTGATGCTTACTTCACCTTTCTATTATGAAATGGACGGTTCGGTGATTGTTTTGAAAGAGAAATAGTAGAAAAAATATAGAATAGAGCCATTCCGAAGCCCACTACTTAGGAATGGTTTTTTTGTTCTCTGAATTGGATAAGTTAACGAGAGTTAAAGTCTGATAGGCGATTGGACGAGCAGGGATAGAAGTCTGTATACCTATCAAACAACTTAAAAGTTTTGATATATGAAGCACAAAACAACCTTTGAAAAGCTCCCTCAAGCAAATACAGGGAGAAGTAAGAACTGGAAAACACTGCGGGCTATCTGTCTGCTATTGTTTTTAAGCGTCTCTTTCACCGCTTATTCCCAAATAACAGTGAATGTGAAAGACATCTCTTTGAGAGCCTCTTTAAAGAAAATCGAGCAAGTAAGCAATTACAAATTCTTCTACAATGAGAGTCTGCCGGAGTTAAACCGAAAAGTATCGTTAAATGTGAAAGATGCAACGATTGAACAAACCATGCAACAACTTTTAGGAGGAATGGACTTAGCGTATAAGAAAGAACAAGACAATGTGATTGTATTGATTCGCAAAGCCCAGGACAAATCGATAACTAAAAAAATAACAGGTACTGTTGTCGATGAAAAAGGCGAACCAGTCATTGGTGCCAGTATTGTGATAAAAGGTGAGTCGCACGGAACGATTACAGATTTTGATGGAAAGTTCACATTAGCAGACGTACCGGAAAAGGGAATATTGACCGTCTCTTATATCGGTTATAAAACAGTTGACCTTTCTGCCGCAGGGCAGACATTCGTAAAAGTTGTACTTCAGGAAGACAGTAAAATGATAGACGAGGTCGTTGTTGTCGGCTACGGAGTCCAGTCACAAAAGCTAGTCACTACTTCTATCAGTAAAGTAAAGATGGAAAATATAGATCAGGGTAATGACTATAATCCGATTAAAATGCTGCAAGGACGTGTAGCGGGTGTGAATATCTCCTCTGCATCAGGAACTCCGGGAGAAGCACCGAATGTTACCGTTCGTGGTATCGGTTCCGTTAGTGGGGGAAGCTCGCCGCTTTATGTGGTCGATGGTATCCCCAGCGAAAAATATCCCAACCTGAATCCGAATGACATTGAGAGCATGGAAGTTTTGAAAGATGCGTCTGCGGCCGCTATCTATGGTTCGCGTGCCAATGCCGGAGTTGTATTGATAACGACCAAATCAGGTCAGCAAGGTAAGACGAAGATAGAGGTGTCCGGTCGTTACGGATTCGCTTATCTGGCTAGCGACATTGAAATGGCCAATTCGATGGAATATATGAATACGATGCAAGCCGCTATTGATAATTACAATGTGCAAATGGGAGCTAACCTTCAATTGTATGTTCCTTCTCAAATTCAGGAAACCAATTGGGTGAAAGAAATATCAAGAAAAAACTCGAAAACAGGTACCGGCTCTATCAGCATTTCCGGTGGAAATGAAAAGACCACCTTCTTTGCTTCTTTAGGCGCTAATACTCAAGAAGGATATTTGAATAAGAGCAGCTATGACCAGTATAATATGCGTGCCAAATTCACACATAAAATAAACAACCTGTTCAAGCTGAATATGAATATGGCAGGTTCGGCCAGCCGTTCAGACTTATTGGAAGAAACGAGTACCAGCTTGAAAGTACTTCGTACAGCTCGTGAGGAGCAGCCCTGGTATTCACCTTATAAAGAAGACGGAACATCTTATAAAGTGAACGGGACAGATATTTTGCGCCACAATCCGGTGATGCTGATTAATGAAGAAGACTGGGTAGCTAAGAAATATCAACTGTCTGGTGTGTTCAGTATAGACGTAACTCCTTTCAAAGGATTTAAGTACACACCAACAGTAAGCGTATATGGTATTTTGGACAACACATCTAAAAAATTGTCGGACAAGCATGATGCCCGTAAAAATAGTAGTGGTTGGGGAGCATTAGCCGAACAAAAAGACCAGAGTTTCCGCTATGTGATAGATAATATATTCTCTTACAACAATGAATGGAATAAACTAATCTACTCCGTCATGTTGGGACATTCGTTTGAGAAATACACGTATGAACAATTCGGGGCAAAGAGTGATAACTATGCTAACGGCGCATTTCCTTCCTCCAACTTTGATTTAATCAATGCAGGTCCTAATATTTACGCCGGAAATATTAGTTATACATCTTATGCCTTAGAATCCTATTTCGGACGAATCGCTTTGAATTGGGACAATAAATACATACTGAATGCTTCTTTGCGTAGTGATGGTTCTTCCCGCTTTGCGAAGAACAAGAGATATGGTTATTTCCCTTCTGCTTCTTTTGCGTGGCGTGCCTCCAATGAGGAATTTTTCCCAAAAAACAAATACGTCAATGATGCAAAGTTAAGATTAAGCTGGGGTATGACAGGTAGCATGGCAGGAGTGAGTAATTATGCTCCGTTATCACTGATTAGTGCGGGTGGTGCTTCTTACAACGGTTCTGCCGGATTCCAGATTTCGCAGGATGCCCGTGCTTTGACTTGGGAGAAAGCCAGCCAGTTTAATATCGGATTTGATATAGAAATGTTTCAGTCTCGCCTGACTTTAAACATAGATATGTTCTATCAAAAGACTACCGACCTGCTGTTTAAGAAACCAGTCAATGCAACCACCGGATATACCACATTACAGTCCAATATCGGCTCATTAGAGAATAAAGGACTTGAGTTGGCTTTGAATGGTAAAATCTTCACCGGAAAGTTTAAATGGGATTTGGGTGGTAACATTTCTTTTGTAAAGAACAAATTGCTTTCCCTCATCGAAGGAAATGATATGTATATTGTTCCCAGCAGCGGTAGTAACCTTTTAGGAGGTTCGATGCATGCATTGATTAACGGACAGCCTATCAGTACATTCTATATGCTAAAGATGGAAGGTATCTACCAGCGTGACGACGAAGTGCCTGCGAAACTGTATGCGAAAGGAGTCCGTGCCGGTGACGTGAAATATTTCGATTATAATGAAGACGGAGATATATCTGACGCCGACCGAATGAATGTAGGAAAAGCCATTCCTGATTTTTACGGTGGTATTACTTCCAACTTCTCTTACAAAGGTTTCGATTTGTCATTGTTCGGACAATTTTCGGTAGGTGGTAAAGTGATGTCGGCATGGCGGGGAGTGAACGGTTCCGAAGGTACTGACCATTTAGGATTGGCGCTATCCAATGTAAAAGTAAACGACCGTGGCGAATCTGTCGAGCAATACTTTAATGTAAGCAAAGAAGTGGCTAACGGATACTGGCGTGGAGAGGGCACAAGCAACACGATTCCTCGTCCTGTAAGAATAGGAGTACATACCGGGTATGATTATGACTATAACGTGCAAACCTCAACACGTTATTTGGAAGATGCTTCCTATTTTAAACTGAAAACTGTGACTTTGGGTTACACTTTGCCGGAATCAGTCGTTAAGAAACTCCGCGTGAACTCATTAAGAGTCTACGTTTCGGCTGATAATCTACTCACTCTCACCAAGTATTCCGGTTATGATCCCGAAACATCATTTTCCGGTAGCCCGGGAGACTCAAATTATGGAGTTGACTTCGGGTTGCAACCTGTATTGCGAACATTTATTTTTGGTCTGAATCTAAACTTTTAAAAATATAGATGTATGAAACGATACTATACTATAATCAACTATTTGCTATGTAGCATTTGCCTTTTGTGGATGACGGGTTGTTCAGGTATACTGGACGATATGCGACCTAAAGATCAGATACCTCAAGATATGTTGAGCGAATCCGATTTGGAAAAGTTATTGAATGGAGTGTATGCCGAAATGGAAGAACTGGTATTCAAATTTTATATGGATGGTGATGTAAAAGGCGAGAATTTCAAGGCAGGTCCCGGATTTTCCATGAACGACCCCATGTTGATGGCTCCTAGTTCTAAAGAAGTTTTGAGCCAGTGGCAAAAATGTTTCACAGCCTTGAAGCAAGTTAATTTCTTGGTCGAAACATACGAAGCGTCATCTAATAAAGAGAGTCAGGTTGTGAAGCAGACAGGAGGGACCGGATACTACTTCAGAGCTTTGATTTATTATCATCTGGTCACTCGCTGGGGAGGAGTTCCTATCTTGCGTAAGCGCACTTACGACGTCGTTCCCATTTCCCCCGAAACCGAAGTGTGGAGTTTTATAAAAGAAGACTTGGCTAAAGCGGAAGGATTACTGTCTGATTTCACCGATCGTTTTTATGTGTCTCTTAGTGCTTGTGATGCGCTTCACGCCAAAGTATGTTTGTCCTTGAAAGACTATACAAATGCGGCAGCTTATGCCGACAAAGTGATTACAAAGTCAAATTTCGCATTGAGTACTACATCAGTTGAGTATGCTCAGGCGTTTGTCTCTAATAGCAGTAGCAAAGAACTGGTCTTTGCGTTAGCCAACAAGCGTAGTACAAGTTTGCTGTTATTTTACCAAACGGTCAATGACATTGATCCGACTTGGGATTACTCTCCTTCTACCGAATGTTACAGCCATCTTTATGATGATACCGCCGTAAAGTCAAAGGATATACGGGCAAAGGCAGTATTTGGTGCAGATAATAGCCGTATTATTAAATTCCCGAATGGAAGTACCGGTCAGTTTGTTACCAATGAACAACCGTCACAAACCCCGATTGTGGTTACCCGTGTGGCGGAAATGTATCTGATTAAAGCGGAAGCATTGGGAGCAGTCAATGGGTTGGCTACATTAAAAGAATTTATGAACAAACGCTACGCAACCGTCTTGTTGCCTTCAAATATGACTGATATAGAGTTTCAGAATCAAATACTTGATGAGCGTCACCGCGAGTTGTATGCAGAAGGTCAACGATGGTATGATTTGAAGCGAACCAACCGTTTGGACTTGTTTTCTTCCTTGAACGGTAGAAACTACCTGATGTATTATCCTGTTCCCCAGTCGGAACGCGATTTGGCGGGAGAGGAAAATTACCCTCAAAATGAAGGCTATTAATTATCTTAGAAAGAACAAAGTATGAAGAATATAAAAATAGTAACAACGTTTTTTATCTGCTTGCTGCTACTTTCAGCATGCTCGGATGATTGGAAGGAAAATGCGCTGACAGCTAAATTTACTTTTGACAAGACAACCTACTATGTAGGCGAAGAAGTCAGTATCACGAATGAGACAGTAGGCGGAGAAGGTAATTATACCTGCCAATGGGATTTAGGGAATGGAGAGACTTCAACAGAAGTTGCTCCTAAAGTGACTTACGAAACGAATGGAGCATATACAGTGACTTTGCATGTGAAAGACAGTAAAGGAAATTATGCAATGGCTCATAAATTATTGACGATTGAAGCTGAACCTCTGCCCGAAGTCGGCAATGTGAAACTGAAATGGGTAGGTGCCCACGTGTTGGGCGAAATACGTTCTACGGCTCCGGCAGTCAGTGATGATAATAATGTATATATGACTTCCAATGACCATTATTTGCGGAAATTTTCAGCCGCTACCGGTGAACAATTGTGGGAGTTCGACTTATGGACATCGGCTGACGGTGATTCTCCGTCCGGTAATACGCATACCACTCCGAGCATTGATACGGACGGTACTGTGTATGTAGGAACAGGCGACACAAGTGGCAAAATAGGGCGCGTATATGCCATCAATCCCGATGGAACAAAGAAATGGGTCGTTGCCGGAGATGCTGAAAAAGGATTTTGGAATAAAGGACAGGCTTCAAAGCCTCGTATTAATTATCTGACTTGTGCGATTGGAGAGAATCATATCTATATGGGTAACGGCGGCTCTACGGGATCTGTGCTTGCTGTCGATAAGAATACCGGTTACAGAGTAGGTTATGTGGCAAACGCAGACAATTCCGGAGGCCCGTCGGGGGGAGTATCTGCCGGAATAGCATTGGCGAACAACACATTAATTTGGGCTGGTGGAAAGAACGGCTTATTCGGCGCGTCGGCGTCTGCACTGAATACAGGTGGTAATGTGATGTGGGCATGGCAAATATATAGTTCGGGAAATGATAAGCCTTCAGAAAACATGAATGCTTCCGTAGCTGTGGACGCAACCGGCACTATATACGGAATTGCCACCTTCCCGAGTATAGGAAGCAGTGCGTTTGCTATTGGAAGCGACGGGGTTGAGAAATGGCGTACTTCGTTAGGAAATGTAGGAACACTAGACCAAGGGGGGGTTGTGATAGGCTTGGACGGAAGTATCATTGTAACGGTAAAACGTGCTCCGGGTGAAGCCACGGGTGGAATTGTTGCATTATCTCCTAATGGAGTTGTTCAATGGCATTACGGTGTGCCGGAAGACGTCAGTGGATGTGCGGCAATCGATCAGGCCGGAAATATTCATTTTGGAACACAATCCGGTAATTATTATATCATTAAACCCGAAGCCTCGGAAGAACAGCTAATCTTGAAAAAAGATTTGGCTGCACTGATTAGCGAGAGCGATTCTCCTTTAAAAGATAACTGGGAAGCGGGTATCGGAAAAATCTGGAGTTCGCCTACAATCGGACCGGATGGAACGATCTATATTGGCGTTACTCACACGGTAGATCCGTCGAAGAGTGTCCTGATAGCTTTGGAAGATGAAGGTATAACCGGATGTGCAGCTTCGGCATGGCCGATGAAAGGGAAAGACAGCCGCCACACCAGTGCACAGTTGGGAGGCTCGGGAGAGAATCCGGGCGGCGAACCGGGCGGTCAACTGCCTATTACAGGAAATCTGAAGACCGATTTAAAGAATTTATTTGATGATAGTTCCTATAAGGTCTGGCTTTGTGCCCATCGGGCGAACACGCAGAAAGGTATAGCCGACGGCATACCGGAGAATTCATTAACTTCCATAGAGTATGCAATCAATGCAGGAGTAGAAATGATCGAACTTGATGCACGTCCCACCTCTGACGGAATATTGGTGCTGATGCACGATAATACGATCGACAGAACCACTAACGGAAGCGGTGCGGTAGGAGATTACTCTTATCAGCAATTACAGCAGCTCTATCTTAAAGATGCAGCAGGGAATCTGACAAACGAACGAATCCCCACTTTAGAGGACGCATTGAAGAAAGGCAAAGGAAAGGTTTATTTTAACTTGGATATAGTCAACAAAAACGTTGCCGTAGCGACAATGGTGGCATTACTTAAAAAACTCGACATGGAAAACGAAGTCCTGCTTTATGTTTCAAACAACCGTAATTATGCATACGATTTGAAAGCGGCGAACAGCACTCTGTTACTGCATCCGATGGCAAAAGCTTCAGATGATATTACCTATTTTGCTTCATCTTACACGGACAATGTGCAGATGATGCAACTTTCCACTTCGGATGCTCTTGCGGGAGCGATGACGGAAGACATTAAATCCAAAGGTTGGCTTTTATTCTCCAATATCGTAGGAGCGAATGATACGAACATGTTGTCGGACAACTATTCGGGGCTGGTAGGCATGATAAACAAACGTATTAATGTCGTACAGACTGATTATGCCGAATTAGCTGCTAAGTATTTAAAATCCAAAAAGTATAGATAATCCCCCAAAGTATAGATGATAAAAATGAATATGAAAAACTATCTGATAATAGGAATTATTTTGCTGTTTCCTTTCCGCTTGTTTGCAGATGAACCGGTGAAGGCAATTTACGCAAAGATTACGAATCCTGATAATAAAGAAGTAACCGTAGTCGCCCACCGGGCGGATTGGCGCTTTGCACCAGAAAATTCGCTGGCAGCAATAGAGAGTTCTATCCGGTTGGGAGCCGACGTCGTGGAGCTGGACGTTCAGAAAACCAAAGACGGACAGTTGATCCTTATGCATGATAAGACCTTGGATAGAACGACCACCGGAAAAGGTAAGGTTGCCGAGTGGACACTGGATTCTATCCGTACACTCCGTCTGAAGAATGGCGCTGCTTTGAGAACCAAACATCGTGTGCCTACATTAGAGGAAGCATTATTGACGGCTAAAGGGCGCGTTATGGTAAATTTGGATAAGGCTTATCCGATATTCGATGAGATTTTCCCCATTCTGGAGAAAACCGGAACCGTTGAACAGATCATCATGAAGGGGTCAAAGCCTGTTGCAGAAGTGAAAAAGGATTTGGGAAAATATTTAGACCGGATCATATATATGCCAATCGTACATTTGGATCGACCGGGAGCTATGCAGCAAATAGATGATTTCATGAAAGAACTTCATCCGGTAGCCTTCGAATTGTTGTTCGAATCGGATACTTGTCAACTCCCCCAACAAGTGAGGACGAAGCTGGAAGGAAAAAGTAAAATCTGGTATAATACCCTTTGGGATACGATGGCAGGCGGACATGATGACGACAAATCATTGGAAAACCCGGATGAAGGATATGGATATTTGATAGATAAACTTGGAGCAACGATTATCCAGACTGATCGTACCGCTTATTTACTGGAATACTTGCAAGTCCGTAAGAAACGTAATGAGCATAAGATAGACGTCTTTCATTAATATGTAAACTTCGGTTATGTCATTTAAAATATTGGATTTTTATAAAATCTCTTCCCCGCTAGCCGGGGGAGAGACTGATTCAGAAGATTCTTCCCGCTTTAAGCGCATCCGTTGGGCTACATTTTTGTCGGCTACTACCGGATATGGCATTTACTATGTTTGTCGTCTTAGCATGAATGTAGTGCGCAAGCCAATTGTAGAGGAGGGAGTATTTTCCGAAACGCAATTAGGAATCATCGGTTCCTGTCTGTTTTTTGTGTATGCAGTGGGTAAGTTGACGAATGGTTTTCTTGCTGACCGTAGTAATGTTCGGCGTTTTATGTCTACCGGGTTATTGTGTTCCGCTTTGATAAATTTATGTTTAGGTTTCACTAGCTCCTTTTATGCTTTTGCTTTACTTTGGGGATTGAATGGTTGGTTTCAGTCGATGGGAGCAGCATCCGGAGTGGTTTCGCTCACTCGGTGGTACAGTAGTAAAGAACGGGGAACTTTTTACGGCTTTTGGTCTGCTAGTCATAATTTGGGTGAAGCATTAACCTTTATTTCCATAGCCTTGTTAGTCAGTTGGATGGGATGGAGGTATGGGATGATTGGAGCTGGCATTATTGGGATATTAGGTTT
The DNA here is from genome assembly GCF_020982715.1 of Bacteroides sp. 1_1_30. NCBI lineage: Bacteria > Pseudomonadati > Bacteroidota > Bacteroidia > Bacteroidales > Bacteroidaceae > Bacteroides > Bacteroides sp. 1_1_30. The sequence continues at coordinate 25,232 of NZ_JAJKHN010000065.1, read as the reverse complement.
CTTTATGATGCTTGTCTTTATGCGTGATACGCCACAGAGTCAGGGATTCTTGTTGAACAAAAATTCTTCATCTGTGGATTCCCATTCTTTGTCTGGTAAACAAACGGAAGATTTCAACAAAGCACAAAAGGCTGTCTTGAAGAATCCTGCAATTTGGATTTTGGCTCTGTCCAGTGCATTTATGTATATTAGCCGCTATGCGGTAAATAGTTGGGGTGTTTTCTATCTGGAAGCTCAAAAGGGATATTCTACGCTGGATGCCAGTTTTATAATATCAATCAGTTCTATCTGTGGGATCATTGGAACGGTGTTTTCCGGTATCATTTCCGATAAAATGTTTTCCGGCAGTCGTAATATTCCAGCTTTAGTATTTGGGTTGATGAATGTAATAGCACTTTGTCTGTTTCTCTTGGTTCCGGGCGTACATTTTTGGATAGACGTGTTGGCAATGGTACTTTTCGGTTTAGGTATCGGAGTTTTGATATGCTTTCTGGGTGGTTTGATGGCAGTGGATATTGCTCCCCGTAATGCTTCGGGTGCTGCATTGGGAGTAGTCGGCATTGCCAGTTACATCGGTGCCGGATTGCAAGACATGATGAGCGGTATATTAATAGAAGGTCAAAAGACGGTTCAGAATGGCGTTGACGTTTATGATTTCACGTATATCAATTGGTTTTGGATTGGTTCAGCTCTACTTTCAGTGTTGTTTGCCTTGTTCGTTTGGAATGCAAAATCAAAAGAAGTGAATTAAAGTGAGTACATTAGGTTAGAATATAAGTCTTTGTTTTCGAGGTATTAGTCACCATTCCGGGAAGTAAGTAATGATTGCTTTTCTTCCTGGAATGGCTTTATATTTATTACTTGATTTCTACCAGCCAGCGACTTAAATTCCTACTTTCAGCACTAAACTCCACGCCAATCTTTACCACTTCTCTATGGTCTACTTTATAAGGAATCAAATATCCTTTCTCATCAATCTGTTTGAGTGCTTCTTCGGCCGTTCCGTTCAGCTTGAATTCAAATACATAGATGTATTTAGGAGTTTTAACCACAGCGTCGGCACGCCCACGCGAACTGCGGACTTCGGCTTCTGTAAATTGCCCCATTAATTTGAATACCAAATAGAAGATAACTTGATAATGACGTTCGGTTTGGTCGTTCAACTCATAGGGAATACCTGCGAAGAAGGCTTCGAGACGGGTGAGGAAAGCTTCATAATCACCAGTTCGGAGTTCTTGGATGAATTTTCCAATATAAAATCCTTGGTCATTGTTCTTCATTGGAGTATAAAACGGTACAAGAAAGTTCATGAACCCATAGCGGACTTCATCGTTTGGAAAATCTAATAGATAATTTTGGAATTCTCTGTCGTAGTCTTTAATCGTCAAATATCCACTTTGATAAATCAGCGGAATAGGATTATTAACATCCATTTTATATTCTGCAAAAGAAGAAACCGGAACTTCAATTCCGCTTAATAAAGTACGGAGGTCGTATTCACTTTTTTGCAGCAGTTCAACTAAAAATGTAGGAGTACCTGTCTGAAACCAGTAACTATCGAATTTGCATCCGTCGAAAGAATTGAGTACGCTGAAGGGATTGAATACTCCTTCAGCAAATTCGCAGAAATGATAACCATCATAAGTGGCAGTCATTTTTTGAAGTGTCTCTTCAAAAGTCAGTTGGTTGGCTTCCGACAGGTTTTTGAGTTCAGGTGTGAAAGTATCAACTAATTCTTGCCGGGTAATGCCGCAGACCGTAGCATACGGAGGCTTCATGCTGATGTCGTTCAATTGATTCAAATCACTGAATACACTGACTTGCGAGAACTTTGTCACTCCGGTAAGAAATACAAATCGCAGATAGCGGTCGGCACTTTTTAGCACTCCGTAGAAGGCTTTCAATGTCTGGCGGTAATCGTCGAGAAGTTCTAAATTGTTGATAGCTTGCAAAAGCGGCTTATCATACTCATCCACCAATACCACTACTTGTTGACCTGTTTGTTCGCATGCCCGGCGAATAACACCCCCGAATCGTGAAGAAAGGGTTCTCTCGTCAATCCCTTTCCCGTATTTAAGTTCCCATTGAGTCAGATGATTACTAAGAATTTCATTTAACTTCTCCGGTTTATCATATTTTTCTGCGTTCAAATCAATATGTAAAACCGGATACTCCTTCCATTCAGTTTCCATTTTCTCAATGGCAAGACCTTCAAACAATTCTTTTTTACCTAAAAAATAGGATTCAAATGTAGACAACAACAAACTTTTGCCAAAACGGCGTGGTCTGCTTAGGAAATATGGCTTTCCCATATTCGCCATTCGCCATACCAATGCCGTTTTATCCACATATAAATAATTTTTCCTTCGGATATCCTCAAAGGTCTGTATTCCAATAGGAAGTTTACGCATCAAGTCATACATATTCGGTTCTTTAGCTGTTATACACATCAAAGGTAGCAATAATTTCTAGATAATGGTAAATGAATACTTTAAAAACAGGATGCATTAGAAATATATGATATTAAAATTTTGTTTTTATTTCTATTAACAATACATTTGTGCAAACAAAGCATTATGAATAAAATCACGAACAACACACTAAGGTGGCAGAGTTACATAAATAGACTATTCTTTTTATTTCTATTATTATGTACTATTTTCGAAGTTTGTGCAGCTAATAGTAAGCCCTTTCCTTTCAGCTATGGAAATCAATATAAGAGTTTTAAAAATATACTTCTACCTCATGATGCCAATCAGGTAAATACGATTTTTCAGGATAATTCGGGATTGATATGGGTAGGTACGAAGAACGGGTTGTTTAGTTATGACGGCTACCGGATACAGGATTATGTGTTGGAAGCAGATTCTGAAACGAAGGATATATTTTCAATAGTGCAGATAGATTCAGTCCGTTTATGTTTAGGTACAGGTCGGGGAATTTTGTTTTTCAATTTGTTTACAGAACAATATGAACCAGTTAATGCACAATTAAAAAAGATAAGAACAGTACGTTCTTTGGCTCTGTTTGATAAAAAGCTATGGATTGGTTCGCGCGATAAAGATTTATATTGCTATGATTTTGAAAAAGATTCATTGATGAGTGTACCATTAACAGCATCTGATGAACAAACTATTATTTATTCTTTAGTTCCTACAGAAGCTAAATTATATATTGGTTCCTATGGTGGATTGAGCTTTTATAATCCGATAAAAAAAAAGAGAGAAAGGCTTCCTTTGCCGGAGCAGTACGAAAATGAAATGGTTAACTCTTTACTATGGGATGAAGGGCGAAACTGCCTTTGGGTAGGTACGGAAGGAGCTTTGTTTCAATATATTCCTGACACCCGGCAGATTAATAAAATACCTTCTTTCCCTGCCAATTCATTTAAAACATTAACTCTGGACGGAAAGAAAGACTTAGTAGTGGGTACAGACAACGGACTGTATATTTATGGAGTGGAATCTCATAAATTAGAGCATATTGTTCATGATTCCCGAAACAAACAATCGCTGTGTAATAATATTGTTTGGTGTGCTTTTACAGATAAAGCCAAGAATGTGTGGTTGGGGACAGATCGGGGATCCTCATTAGCAGTTTATCATCCGACTTTTCATTTTATCCATATTTCAGAAATAACCGATAATGGAATTGGAAATCAGTTTACCACAATTTTAAAAGATTCAAAAGAAAATTATTGGTTAGGAGGGATAAACGGACTTATATTGATGAACAAAGTGTCCGGTGCAGAAGAAGGACAATATAAGATTAATTGGTTCAGGTCGGGAGACAACGAACACGCTCTTCCTCACAATCGCATCAGATGTATTTATGAAGATAGAGATAAGGATATCTGGATAGCTACCGACGGCGGAATTGCCAGATATGATGTAAATACAGGCAGATTTGTTCATTACGCTATCCTTAATGCTACCCGACTGAAGAATGCAAATTGGGCTTATGATATTTATGAAGATGAGAAAGGACGTTTGTGGATTGCCACTTATCTGGGAGGATTATTTGTTGTGAATAAGAATAAACTGACTGCCGGTGATAACACCATTCCCTATCTGGCAGAGAAAAACTATTCGGATGCAAATGGTTCGTCCCCTTCTTTGAGTAATATAGTGTATAAAATAGAGGTCGATAAAAACGGCTTTGTCTGGGTGAATACACAAGAAGGCCTGGTTAGAATTGATATTCGGAATAATCACATTGAAAAGAAAGATATTTATCTGGATAAAATGATTTATGATGGCAATGACTATATTTGGTATTCGACAGAGCGCATCATTTACAGGCTTCATATATTCTCCGGTTATGTAGAGAAAGTTTGCACTTTGCCAGAGGGAAGCCATGTATATTCATTTACGGTTGAGGAGAAGAAATTGTGGTTCTCCTATACGGAAGGTATATCAGTACTTAATAGAGAGACATTGCAGAAAGAAAATATTTCAATTCCCAACTATTATTACTTGTCTTGTTTCTTAGATGATTCACATCAGCTTTTGTTATGGGGTGGTGAGGATGGAATAGCTTGTCTTTCTACGATGTTGGCGCAAAACACTGTTTCATCGGAGCCTCCGGTTACTATTACTTCTATCTGGAATAGCAAAGGACGTTTGATGCCGGGCCTTGATTATGAAGGGAAAAGTGTGAAATATCGGAATGAAGTGGAACTGCATTATTCGACGAGTAATTTGACACTCGAATTTTCTTCGTTTACTTATTCGCCGGAAACAGACAGAGCTTTTTATTACTGTCTGGACGGGGCAAACAACGTATGGACTAAATTGGAAGTAGCTCAAAACCGCATCTTCCTACCCAATCTGGAACCGGGACGATATACTATAAAAGTTCGTAACGGGAACGATACCTCTACCGCTTCATCAGTCACAAACTTTAAAATAACCATTTTACCTCCTTGGTACAGAACCTTGTATGCTTACACCATTTATATACTGATATTTTTGTGCATTGCATGGTTGATACTGTGGCGTATTCAGTTGAGGATGAAGCGTCGGTATGAACGAATGGAAAAGGAGAAAACGCTGGAATTATCCAACTTGAAAATGGATTTCTTCATGAATATATCCCATGAGTTGAAGACACCGCTTAGTCTGATTATCGCCCCTTTGAGTAAGCTGATCAGTGAGACGAAAAATCAGGAAAGCAAACAAAAACTGGAGCTTATTCATCAGAATTCATTGCGTTTGAACACTCTGATACAACAGGTGCTGAATTTCAAGCAGATGGAGTATAATAGCGAAAATGTGCTTATTCGTTCGCATATAGAACTTTGTGCTTTTTTAAAGAACATAGTCGAGAGTTTCTCTCCTGTATTCGCGGAAAAGAAGATATTTAAAAGTTTTGCTTCCAATCAAAAAGAGATCTGGATGAATCTGGACGTCCTGAAGATAGAGTCGATATTTGTCAATATTATCTCCAATGCAGTGAAGTATATGCCCGAATCGGGTGGTGAGATTCATGTCGCTATCAGGCAAGAGGGAGACAGGAATACGATTGTGGTATCCGACAACGGGATAGGCATCAAGAAAGAAGACCTCTCCTACATCTTTATTCGTTTTTACCAAAGCAAGACCGGTCGAAAGCATACGAACGGCAGTGGCATCGGGCTTTATATCGTTAAGAAATTTGTGGAACTTCATGGTGGAAGAATAGAAGTCCATAGTCAGGGAGAAGGCTACGGCACTACGGTGAAAGTGGAGTTCCCTTTGTCGGATGAAAACAGGGTTCCCATTCAAGAACATAGCGATATTCAGGAAGGCATCGTAGAAGATAATTCTTTCCCCGTACTGTTAATCATCGATGACAATCAGGAAATGGTATCTTTCCTGATAGAGACTTTTTCAAAGACTTATCGTTGTTTGAAGGCTTTCAATGGAAAAGAAGGACTTTCCGTTGTTCGGGAAAACACAGTCGATTTGATTATTGTAGACGAAATGATGCCGGAAATGGGCGGTCTTGAATTTTGCCGGGTGTTACGTCGCAATCAGCCTACAGCCTCCATTCCGGCGATAATGCTGACGGCGAAAGATGATCTTGAAACCGAGAAGAATAGCATCAAAGCAGGAGTTGATATATTTATGCCCAAGCCATTTGATATTGATAAGCTTTCTCTCCGTTTGGTTCAGTTGCAGGAAAGACGCAATAGTCTGGAGCAGAGAATACGGATAGAGAACATTTCAAAGCCGGTGGTTGAGGAGTCTTTTCAGTCCAATGATGAAATCCTGCTAGCAAAGGTGGTGAGCGTTATTGAAGAAAATATGGAGAATACGGAATTCAATGTGACGATGCTTTCCGATTTGATGGATATAGACGGTAAGCAGTTATATCGGAAGTTGAAACAGCTCACCGGTTCTAGTCCCGTCGATTATATCCGTCAAATCCGGATGAAGAAAGCGGCAGTGCTGTTGGCTCAAAAGAAATTCTCCGTTTCAGAGGTCATGTATATGGTCGGTTATACCAATGCTTCCTATTTTTCAAGATGTTTCGTCGCAGAGTTTAATATGACTCCCAAGCAATATATGCTATTGGATACTCATTAATTTTCTCTCCTTTTATAGATACAAATCGGACAGAATACTGTGAAATCGGTATTTTGTCCGATTTGTGTTAGTCTTTGTCTTTTTCGAATCCAACCATTTTCTGTATGTGCGCTAATATTGCAGAAAAATATTTTGTTAAACTTAAATGTATTAGCCATGAAACTAAAGAACTTTTTGAAAAAGGCTATTTGTTCGGTGCCGATAGTCGTAGTTCGTTCGATCTTGTTGCTTTGTATTTACTTGTCATTGGGACTTGTTGCCCGTGCTGCAACGCAACAAAGAAAGATCACTGTCTCCGGAATTGTGACAGACAGTAGCGGTGAGCCTGTTATTGGTGCGAGTATTACAGAAAAAGGAACTTCCAACGGAACTATCTCTGATGTGAAAGGACATTTTGGAATTTCAGTTTCCTCAACTGCTATTTTGCAGATTTCCTTTATCGGATATAGAACGGAAGAAGTGACTGCATCTCCTGCAAAAACGTCGCTGAAGGTTATATTAAGAGAAAATAGCGAGCAACTCGAAGAAGTGGTAGTTGTGGGATATGGAGTACAGAAAAAAGCCAATCTGACCGGCTCTGTTGCTTCTGTCAATTTTAAGGATGTGAATACGATGCCTGTAGCCAATACAACAAATATGCTCCAGGGGCGTCTGCCAGGTGTGGTACTGACCAATAATGGTGCGCAGGCAGGTAAAGATACCCCTGAAATTCGTATCCGTGGTGTCGGAACTTTGAGTGGCAATAATGATCCGATGGTTTTGATTGATGGAGTAGAAGCATCCGTTGCTCAGATAGCTCAAATTCCTGCAGGTGATATCGACAATGTGTCCGTATTGAAAGACGCGGCGTCTGCTTCCATCTATGGAGTACGTGCGGCAAACGGAGTAATCCTGATAACGACCAAAAGAGGAATGGAATCCAAGCCTGCCATTTCTTATTCCGGTAGCATTGCTCTTCAAGAGGCAACCGTATTACCCGATTATGTGGGCTCTTATGACTGGGCGAAAATGTATAATGATGCTCAAGGCACTGACTTTTATACTCCTGAAATGTTGCAGAAGATTCAAGATGGTTCCGATCCCGATCATTTTGCTAATACAGATTGGGCAAGAGAATTGTTTCATACGGCAGCGATGCATCAGCATCACCTTTCCGTCAGTGGAGGAGGAAAAGATACACATTATATGATTTCTACCTCTTATTTCAACCAGAGTGGCATTTTGAAAGAGACAGGTTACGAACGCTTTAACTTCCGTTCCAATGTAGATGCAAAGTTAGGAATTGTCAAAATCGGTTTGAACTTGGCCGGAAGTAAAGAAAAGACGGATGCTCCGGTTAAAAATATAACGGGAGATGGCTTGATGCGTGCTCTTACATGGTACACGCGTCCAACTGTCCCGGTGAAATATTCCAATGGACACTGGGGATGTGTGGATGGTACTTCTATTTCTCAAACTGTTTTCAAGAATCCGGTAGAGGAATTATATCAAGGGAAAAAAGATGATTATTCTTATCATTTCGATGGGAATGTTTTTGCAGAAGTGGATATTTGGAAAGGTTTGAAATTTCGTTCCAGTCTTGCCTATAAGTTCTTCATGAATGATGTTTCTACTTTTGTTCCTAAAGATATGCGAGTATATGATGCGGACGGGAATGTGCTAAATACAATGGGAACAAATAGTGTGAATGATTATCATTATTTGAGCACGACTTATACGAATGAGAATATACTCACCTATAATGTGCGAATAGGGAAGCATGAAATCGCTGCCTTGCTCGGACATTCGGTTCAAGCGTGGAGAGAAGATTTGACCAATGCGTATAAAGAGAATTTGTCAACCGACAATCTGTATGAACTGGATGCTGCCACAGCCAATCCTAATGCAACGGGAAGTGCGGCCGAATATGCGTTGCAGTCTTTCTTCGGGCGTGTCAATTACAATTATGACAATCGTTATTTATTTGAGTTTAATATTCGTCGTGACGGTTCTTCCCGTATGCCAAAGGCGAACAGATATGCCAATTTCCCTTCTTTTTCGGCTGCATGGGTCTTGACCAATGAATCTTTCATGCAGAATGTAGAGCCACTCACTTCTTTCAAGCTTCGTGGTAGTTGGGGTAAATTGGGAAATCAGGAAATAGGTAACTATTCTTATGCTCCCACGATGGCAGCCAAATATAATTACTATTTTGGCAATCAAAAAGTGATTGGTATGGCAGATAATATAGTGGCTAATGATAAAATAAAATGGGAAACGACCACTATTACAGATGTTGGTTTTGATGCTTCTTTTTGGAAAGGACGCATTTCCATCACTTTCGACTGGTATAACAAGCTGACTTCCGATATCCTTTTGAAACTGGCAATGCCTTATACATACATCGGTTTTCTGGATGCTCCGCTTCAAAATGCTGGAAAAGTGCAGAACAGAGGTTGGGAGCTTTCTGCCAATTATTTTGATCACAAAGGTGACTTCTCGTGGAATGTGGGATTCAATCTTTCTTCCGTACGAAACAAGATTGTAGATGATAGTGGAGGGATCGATCAGAAGTGGGAGACTACTATCAACCGTGAAGGATATCCGATTGGCGCATATTACGGACTGAAAGCAATAGGTATATACCGTACGGAAGCAGACCTGAACCGCACCAACAGTAAAGGAGAAGTAATCAAGCAAGATGGGACGATGCCCGCTTTGGGAGATATCATGTACGAAGATACCGACGACAGTGGAAATGTGACTTCGGATGACAGGGTGATTATTGGTAATCCGTTCCCAAAAATGAGTTATTCGTTCAATCTGGGTTTCTCGTGGAAAGGGATAGACGTCAGTACGTTCTGGCAGGGAGTTGCCGGTATATATCGCTACAACTGGTCGCAGGCTACTATCTCCAATGGTGGCAATATGACCACGGAATGGCTCGATAGATGGAGCGAAGGCAATCCGAACGGTAGTATGCCGCGTCTGGGTAACACCGAGAACGAAGTATATTCTTCTTTCTGGTTGAAGAAATCGGATTATCTCAGGTTGAAGAACATGGAAATCGGTTATACTTTTCCTGCTCATTGGTTGAAGGGAATCGGCGTGCAGAATGTACGCTTCTATGTGGCGGGAACAAACCTATTGACATTTACTCCTTTGAAAAATTATGATCCGGAAAAAAGCAGCGGGGATATGCGGAATGATGTGCATCCCAATACCCGTACTTATTCTTTCGGCGTGAATGTGAAATTTTAAAAATAAATGAAGATGAAACTAATAAATACATACATCCTTTTGGTGTGCGCAACGATTGCGGTTACATTGCATTCTTGCTCCGACAGTTTCTTGCAGAGAGATTCTTTGGTAGCTGTGTCATCCGGAACATTCTGGACCAGTGAAGATGATGCGTTAAGTGGATTGGCGGCTTGTTATGACGGATTACAGAATAACTTTCTGTACAATGGAGATCTTTATAAAGGAGGAGGGCCGTTGGCTATGGATTGTATGACAGATAATGGCGGACATTTTAATTGGACGGGATGGATGCCGGGATATGATATTTGTAACGGTATTCACACATCCAGTTCCTAGATGGTGACATCATATTGGATGGGGGCTTATGAAGAAATAAAAAGATGTAATGCGTTGATTGGTAACATTGACAAAGTGCCGATGGATGCTTCAAAGGTTGAAATTTATAAAGCGGAAGCTGTGGTACTCCGTTCCTTAATGTATACGAATCTGACAATGTTGTATCATGATGTACCTTATTTTACCTCTATACAAAGCGTTACAGATGCGAAAGCTGCAAAAACAGACCGCGCCACTATTGTAGCAGATGTGATGAAAGATTTGAAAGATGCGGCGAAAGTTCTTCCTCCGACGGCTTCTTCATGGGGAAGGATGACCAAAGGAGCGGCGTTATCATTATTGGGGCGACTGGCACTCTACAATGAGAAATGGGACGAAGCTATCAGCGCATATCGCCAAGTAAAGGAGTTGGGATATTCATTATACAAAACAGGGGATAATCCGTATATGGATCTGTTTACCGAAGCAAACGAGCAATGCAATGAAATCATTATGAGTGTTCGGTATGAAGGTCCCGGCAAAGAAGAAGGTAACGCGATGGCCCCGCATTATGACGCTCCTTTGGAGGCTATGAATGGAACGATTGATTTGGCGGATGCCTTTTATGATATAACTACCGGTAAACCGACTACGGATAAAAAGATTGTAAATGGGTTGACAACCGAAGGAAAACCTGATTTGTGGGATCCTAATACTACTCGTTATAACAATCGTGACCCTCGTCTGAAAGTAACATTGTTTACCCCGTGGGATGGTTGGAACGATAAATGGCCTAATGCTTATGGTGGATCTGCCCCTTCTAACTCAACTCTTTATGTCTTGAAATATTTTAATCCTTCTTTAAGTAGCTCCGGCTCTTTTGATAGCGGGCAGGATTTTTATATCATACGTTATGCGGAAGTCTTGCTCTCGTTGGCTGAAGCATTGGTGGAAAAAGGTGGTTATAGTTATGATGAAGTAGTAGGATTGGTCGATGAAGTAAGAAACAGGGTGAAGATGCATACAGTGGGAGAGATAGAAAGTAAAAACGGACAGTTGGATCAAGCGGGATTGAGAGAGGTGATTCGCCACGAACGCAGAGTGGAAACTGCTTTTGAGGGCTTACGCTTATTTGACCTTTATCGTTGGAAAGAGTTGAAGAATGCAGTGGATCGGATTAATAAGGAAGCTGCGGATAATCAACTTCAATATGAATATCGCAATTATCGGGGCGAAATGGAATACGTATGGCCGATACCGTTGCATGAGACGGATGCAAATCCGAATCTGGAACAAAACGAATTATGGAAATAAACGAAAGTAATCAATAAAGAAAAAGATAATGAAGAAGTGTAATGAATTGATTTTTTTGTTCATATCTTCTTTTCTGTTTTCATTGATCGGTTGTGGTAGCACAACCGACAATGAGGTTCCGGGTGAGAAGATAAGCGTAACTCTTTCTATGACAATAGACAAGATTGACAGTCACGAAGTTACTTCTACTATTGAGGTAAAGGCTGCGGGAACGGGCGACTTGTCCGTTCAGGATAAAGGAATCTGTTATTCGCAGGGAGTAGTGACGCCTACGGTTTCGGATGAAAAATCGGTGTATTCTGGTTCGGGAAAGAATGATTTCTCTTCTTTCAAGATGAAACTGGAAGGGTTGTCCGAGAATACTTCCTACTATATCAGACCCTATCTCAAAGTAGGTGATAAGGAGTATTATGGCTATGCGCAACAAGTGAAAACGTTAGGCGCAGGCAAAGAATACCATCCTTTGGATAAAGATGAAGCGATAACGGATTATGACGGTTATCAATTAGCCTGGTCTGACGAATTCAATATCGATGGTAAGCCAAGCAACGAATGGAGCTACGAAACCGGTTTTGTGCGCAATGAAGAATTGCAATGGTATCAAGAAAAGAATGCGAGTGTCAGCAACGGTTGCCTGATTATTGAAGGAAAGAAAGAGAAAGTAGTGAATCCCAACTATCAGGCAGGAAGTGAAGACTGGAAAACGAACCGGAATGTGGCGGAGTATACATCCAGTTCGCTGACTACCCAACACAGCCATGTCTTCAAATATGGCCGTTTTGAGGTTAGGGCAAAACTACCTTCTGCAGAAGGCTCATGGCCGGCAATCTGGACACTGGGTAATACATGGGATTGGCCGATGAATGGAGAAATTGATATTATGGAGTGTTATTTGGTCAATGGCAAGCGGAATATATTGGCGAATGCTTGTTGGAGCTCTCCGCAACAATGGGTAGCTGTTTGGAATCGTTCTACAACTCTTCTTACTCATTTCATTGACAGAGATGCCGACTGGATGAATAAATATCATGTATGGCGTATGGATTGGGATGCCAGCAAGATTTGTATCTATTTGGACGGTGAGTTGTTAAATGAAATAAATTCGTCAGAAACTCAAAATCAAGGTTGGAATGGTAATACAGAAAATCCTTTCAGTAATGATATAGATGGATTCGGACATTATATCTTACTAAATTTAGCTATCGGAGGTAATGGCGGAGACCCTTCCAATTCTCTCTTTCCCATGAGATATGAGGTTGATTATGTAAGAGTCTATCAGAAAAAGTAATTGGTAATAACATAGACGAAAGTTTTATATAGTTTTTTAATAGGTATTTTGCACCATTCCGGGGAAATCATAATTGTAATGTTTCCTCGAAATGGCTTTTTTATAATCAATTAAATGAAAAGTTTTATGGAAAATTCATGTAATGATGAATTGTTTTGTTCATTGAAAGATGAACTTCGTGAAGTAAATGCACAAATCAATGTGCATAGTGAAAAATTAATGGATCTGCTCGACCAAAAAAAAGAATCGTCAGTCAACTGACTCGAGAGATGTCGCATCTCACGCCTGTCATCATCGAGTATCGGGGAAATCCGAAGCAATATGTCTCTGTTGTGCTCGATGCCATCAATCGGGGTAGGTTGACGTATGACGGAATAGCAAATTGCGAACAGACTTTTCGTGCGTTAGCAAGCGTTGTAGATGTGATAAGCCCTAAGAATGGGAAAACGCTTAGTGTAGAGACGCTGGTGTCTTATGAGAAGAAAAAGCGTGCCGGAGAATTTGAGGAAAAATAATATAAAATAAAAAGACGATTGTTGTATAGTTGAACAACAATTCGTATATTGACCTCCAAAGAAAGAAATTGAAAAAGCAAAGATATTAAGAAAGGAGTATTATGGAAGCAAAAACAAATGAGGAATTCTTTAACGTCAGCGCATTAATAGATGAGCGTTTTGGTAAGGAAGGAACTGTTACTCGTGCGGAAGCAGAAGAAAAAGCGTATGCTTTCTACACCGGGCAAATTATCGAAGACGCAAGGAAAAAGGCTAAGATTACTCAAGCAGAATTAGCTCGGCGTATCGGTTCCGACCGTTCTTATATTTCAAGAGTGGAAAGTGGTCAGACAGAACCTAAGGTTTCTACCTTCTATCGCATCATGAATGCGTTAGGTTGTAGGATCGAATTTTCGATGTCTTTATAAGAAGCGATTAAAAAAACATGGTGGGAAATTTGAAAAAGATAACTGTCTTTTTCAAATTTCCCACCGTTTTTTTGAGGAAGAAAGAGGAAGAAAAAGGAAAAAGGTGAGGGTAGGTGAGGGTAAATTTCTAACATTCGTATTTTTTTTTAGAAGAAAATAGAAGAATAGAAATAAGAAATATAAAAATGAAAAGTTGCAAAAGTACCCTCACCAACCCTCACCTTTTTGCGTGCGAAGGAGATGAAATCTTATTCATATAGCCTGTTTGATTTCACCTGTTCCGTATCAATAATGAATACAGTGTATCTTCTCCCGTTTTTTCCCTTATGAAATTCGAAGCCGTGTTTGGACATCACTTTTCCTAGTTGGGCTTTGGTTCCATGAGAATATTGATACCCCGTCCGTTCGCGAATCAATTCCGCAATTTCAGTGACCGTCAGATAATGCACCTTTTCGAAACGTTCCGGTTTGCGGATATGTGTCAACACCAGTTCTTCTTCCGATGAGTGGAAAATGAAATCCTCGTTGTTCTCTTCAATCCGTGAGTTTTCCGACTGGGTGAACCAATACTGATACCCCGGCTTGTTGAGTAGATACTTGATTTGTGCATACAACTGCGCGTAGTTTATTTTGATAAACTCCATCGAGTCGACATGAAAGCAGAGAAAACGGCGGTTACCTGTGGTGTCGTGAAGCACTTCCTGATAATTGCATGTGCCGGCAAAAGAAGCCGTGTGAGGAAAGTTCTGTGAACGCCGCGCGTATGGCAGGCGGATGCTGATTACTTTGCGGGTAACCAAATCCTTGAAGATATTCAGTTCCCGTCCGTTCATCCCTTCAAACTCATCCAGATTGATAAGCATCGCCTGCGCTATTTTGGCCAGATCATCCTTGTTGTTCGGGTTGATAAGACCGGTAGAAAGATAGGCGCGCAATTCGGGCGGCAGCAGGTTGTTGATAAACGTAGTCTTTCCGATGTTCTGTATTTCGCTGCAAAGCAACAAAACAGTGTGGTTCACCACATCATCTTGCGTGGCGGCAGCGCACATTCCCACCAGATAACGTTCCAGACATTCTACCCAAAATTTCTGGTGACTAGTATGCACGCTGTTGGCAAGGATACCGATATAATCCGTTCCGTCCCATTCAGGCAGCGAGTCTAAATACTCGCGAATAGGATGGTAGGTGATGCTGAAGTCGGAGTAGATCAGATTCTGAATCGTCTTGACGGTGCACGAATAGCCTAGTTCGTTTATCTCCATCCAAATGCTGTTTTCCATCATTTCGTCGAGAATATGGAAAGGTTCCGGTTGCTCCGTGTCCGTTTTCCTTCTGCGATATTCCATGATATGAAGCACTTCGTTGTAGCGTGTATCATAATTTTCTTTGATATGTTGCTCAATCTGTAACATTCGCTTCTGCGTACTATTCAGCTTGCGGGTGTCGAATTCCTCGTTGTGTCCGTAAGCACTCCCGATTAGTGCGTCCATTTCATCCTCGGGAAGATCGGTGAACTGGCTCTTGATAAAAGCTGCCGCCTCTTCCTGGGGGACGCCGTAGCGATTGTACATACAAGCCAGGCAATGCAGGTAGTTGTTCCGGTTGCCGGTGACGTACTTTTCGGATTTATTGTGATAATAGTTCAGAGTCACCATTAAGGAAGCGTGCGAGGAATGGTAGTTGAGTGCCACTTGTTCGGTGAGGGGATTGTTGTCTGGTGTTGTCGTCTTTTTCTTTTTGCCGGATGCTCTTTTCTTCTTTTGAGACTTGAAGAACATCGGTGGCTGTTCCACGATGACAGCTGTGGCATCGGGATTGAAATAAATATCCGGATCGTAAGAGAACAGGCAAGTGCGGCTGACATCCTGTCCGGAAGTGTCGACCTCAACTCCGCAGAGCTGGGCATAAAAGGAAGCGATTTTGTGATAAGCGGCATGATGGAAATCTTCAATTTCCTGAATCGTTTCGGGCAATGTCCCGTCCGTCCGGCATACACGTACCACGATTTTCAGTCCCATTCCTTTGGGGCTGATGAAAGCGATGCGGGTGTGGGCACACTTTTTTGCCAGTGCGAGGATGCGTGCCAATGCTTCCTGTGTCTGATGGTCGATGTCTACTACGATGTATCCCAGATACTTGACGAGAGTTGCGTTTGAACGTCCTCCCCGGTAGTTGGCTGAAAAGGTGATTTCCGGTAGTTCTATTTTCTTTTCGTTGGCTGCTTTCTCGCCTTGTTCCGCGAAGATTCGGCGCACGTCCTCCACCGTTTCCCGGTATGTGCCGTTGCTGATGGCCGATACGATTTCTTCTTCTGTCATTTCGGCTATGACGCGGTAAAAGTCTTGAAAGATGGTAAAATGATCCATGTTGGTTTGTTCTTTTTAATTTGCGGTTGCAAAGAAATTTGTTTGTAAAATAATAGAATGGAACTTTTCGTTTTTTTGATTAAGTTCCTAGGGTTCTCCCAAATAGCGTATGATCGTTGCCACTTGCCGGGGAGAGAGAAGGCGGTTGCGGGCACGATAGCCTTCTTGTTCGAGTTCTTGCAGGAGCGGAAGGTTGTAGACAATCCAACGACGTAGTATTTGTAAGGCTACTTTAAGGCATACGTTGGGGTTGTAAAGATGAGCTAGTTCCGACTTTTTATAAGTGCGGATATGAAACGGCTGATCCGGATAATACATGATGAATGGTATTTGGTTTATGCTATAAAGTTACTGAAAATTAATGGCTTATTAAAAGAATAACGTCATTATTATTCATAGAGTATCAGGAAACTTCGTTGGGGAATCCGGAGGATGGAAAATGTGTTATCTTTATGTCGTTAACAAATAAGGAACGCGTTCGAAATGTATGAAAATTTAAAATTATTTTATTATGGCAATGACAGTAACTTATTCAGTAGTGCCGCGCAAGAATCCTGCCAAAAAGGATGAGTCGGCAAAGTATTATGCGCAGGCACAGGCTTCGGGAGAGTTGGATTTTGAAGAGTTGTGCGAGGGAATCACCAGCCGGTCTACCTGTACGGAGACAGATGTGCGTGCCGCCATTTCGGGTATTCTTTATGAGGCGAAGCGTGCGTTGAAAGCGGGAAGAATAGTCCGGCTGGGTGATTTGGGTAGTTTGCAGATCGGGTTGAACAGTGAAGGAGCTGTGTCGGTCAAGGAGTTTTCAAGTTCGCTGATTACGGCTGCCCATATTATTTTTCGTCCCGGAAAGACGTTGGCGGACATCACGAAGATTCTTAGCTACCAGCAGGTAACGACGCGTGCGGTGGCCCAAACGGGCGGTAGCGGCAATGAAGGAGAAGACGATGACAAAGGTTCCGGTGGTGGTTCAGACGGTGGTGGAAGCGGAGAAGCTCCGGATCCGGCAGCATGATAACTTTAATATTGAATCAAATGAAAGAAATTGTAACTAAGATTTTGGATGTAATTATGTTCCTTGTGCCTTTCTTCGGAAAAAGAAAGCGGAACAGAATTGTGAGAGAGGTGCGCTTCAATGCTACCCATAAGGAAGTGTGTAATGTGAAAACGACGGAAAGGGAGAAGGACGATGAGAAAGATTAGTCTGATTGTGATTCACTGCTCTGCTACCCGTGCTGATCGCGACTTCACGGCGAAGGATGTGGACACTGCCCATCGCTTTCGGGGCTTTTCTTGTTGGGGGTATCATTATTATATCCGCAAGTCGGGACAGATAGAGCCGATGAGGGATGAAGATACGGTGGGTGCTCATGCACGCGGTTTTAATGCGATTAGTTTAGGAGTGTGCTATGAAGGCGGGCTGGATGAGAACGGAAAGGCAGCAGATACGCGTACTTCCCGCCAGAAAGAGGCGATGCATCGTCTGGTAAACGAGTTGTTGCAGCGTTATCCGGATGCAAAGGTGGTCGGTCATCGGGACTTGAGTCCTGACACCAATTATAATGGAATTGTTGACCCTTGGGAGCGGATCAAAGAGTGTCCCTGTTTCGAGGTGAAAGCAGAGACATGGTGATTTTTATCCTATTTATTACTGTGGTGGTTAATTGACCACCACAGTAGTGAAATACTCTTTAAATACCTCCGCGGCTTTTTCAAGTTGTTCGGGGGTATTTTCTTTTACGTCTTTCAGCTTGTATTCCTGCTCCATCGCTTCATACTTATGTACGCCTAATGTATGATAAGGCAGGATTTCCACTCGTTGCACCATCTTATATTTTCCCAGAGCCTCTCCCAAGCGGCGGATATCCTCTTCGAAATCGCTGTATCCGGGCACTAATACATAACGCAGCCAGAAAGGTTTCTCGTTTTCTTCCAGCCATGCTGCCGTGCGGATGGTTTGCTCGTTACTTCTTCCGGTCAGTGCTTGATGGCGTGCCGGATTGAACTCTTTAATATCCAGCAATACAAGATCCGTCAGTTTGAAAAGTTCTTCTACTTCTTCGTTCCAGATACCGCCGTTGCTGTCTATGCATACATGTATTCCCTTTTCTTTCAGTTCACGCACTAAAGGGACTAGTGCTTTGGCCTGAAACGTAGGTTCTCCTCCGGAGAAAGTGACTCCTCCGCGTTTCCCGAAAAAAGGACGTTGGCTCATAGCCATGCGGACGATTTCTTCCGGTGGGGTAGGTGTGCCTCCTTTTCCGGCTATCGTGTCGGGGTTGGCACAATACAGGCAGCGGAAATTGCATCCTTGAAGAAAAACGACGAGCCGTAAGCCCGGCCCGTCGAATGTTCCCATACTTTCGTATGAATGTACGTTTATCGTCATATTGAGTAGATCTGATTACATACGTTCGTGGAAGCTACGGCTGATAACTTCCAATTGATGTTCGCGGCTCAACTTCACGAAGTTTACGGCATAACCGGAAACACGGATGGTGAGTTGCGGATATTTTTCCGGATGTTCCATGGCATCGTAAAGCATTTCACGGTTCAGTACGTTCACGTTCAGGTGGTGAGCGCCTTTGGTGAAATAGCCATCCATCATTGTCACCAGATTTTCTACGCGATCCTCTTCAGTAGCTCCCAGTGATTTGGGGACGATGGAGAAAGTGTTGCTGATACCGTCCTGTGAGTCGCGGTAACGTAATTTCGCTACGGAACTCAAAGAGGCGATGGCACCGTTCTTGTCACGTCCGTGCATAGGGTTGGCTCCCGGAGCAAAAGCGACACCTTTGGCGCGTCCGTCGGGAGTAGCACCTGTCTTCTTGCCATACATCACGTTGGAAGTGATGGTGAGCAAAGATAAAGTAGGACGGGCATTTTTGTAAACCGGAAGTTTCTTCAATTCTTCGCTGAAGAAATAGACCAGGTCAACACCCAGGTGGTCTACCTTGTCGTTGTCATTACCGAAGCAAGGGAATTCGCCTTGAATATCGAAACCTTCTGTCAGACCGATGTCGTTGCGGCGTGCGGTCACTTTGGCATATTTGATGGCCGACAGTGAATCGAGGGCGATAGAAAGTCCGGCTACACCATAAGCAAGGTTGATGCGTGGGTTGGTATCTACAAGAGCCATTTGGGCTTTTTCGTAGTAATACTTATCATGCATATAATGGATGATGTTCATCGCTTCGTTGTAAACACGGGCGATTTCTGTCAATACCTTCTTGTAGTTGCTCATTACTTCTTCGAAGTTCAGTGTGTCGCTGGTTAGTACGGGGATATTTTTCACCATTACCGTACCGGTGTTTTCGCAACGTCCGCCGTTGATGGCAAGCAACAGGGCTTTTGCCAGGTTGCAACGTGCGCCGAAGAATTGGATTTGTTTTCCGATTTCCTGATAAGATACGCAGCATGCGATTCCGTAATCGTCAGACTGGCGCACTTCACGCATCAGGTCGTCGTTTTCATATTGGATGGAAGAAGTGTCGATAGATACTTTTGCGCAGAATTCTTTGAATCCTTCCGGCAGTTCCGGGCTCCACAATACAGTCAGGTTCGGTTCCGGTGAAGGGCCGAGGTTGTAGAGTGTTTGCAGAAAGCGGAAAGAAGTCTTTGTCACCTTGGTACGTCCGTCGTTGAGGCGTCCACCCAGGGATTCGGTTACCCATGTCGGGTCGCCGGCGAAGATGTCGTTGTAAGATTGCATACGCAGGTGACGCACCATACGCAGTTTGATGACAAACTGGTCGATCAGCTCCTGTGCGAAAGATTCTGTGATGGTTCCTTTGCTCAATTCATATTCCATATAAATGTCGAGGAACGAAGAGACGTTACCTAGTGACATAGCAGCACCGTCTTGTTCTTTTACGGCAGCAAGGTAAGCCATGTATACCCATTGTACTGCTTCTTGTGCGGTGTAGGCAGGACGGCTCAAGTCGAGTCCGTAGTATTCGCCCATTACTTTCATGTCTTTCAATGCCTTGATTTGCTCTGCCACTTCTTCGCGCAGGCGGATGCGGACTTCGGTCATCGGACCGGTAAGGTTACGCAAGTCTTCTTTTTTTGCCTCAATCAGTCGGTCGATACCATAGAGAGCCATACGGCGGTAGTCGCCGATGATACGTCCACGGGCATAGTTGTCAGGAAGTCCGGTGAGGAATCCCAGAGAACGGAACGAACGGATTTCTTCGGTATATACGTCAAATACTCCGTCATTGTGCGTCTTGCGGTAGTGAGTGAATATATCTTTTACACGGTCGTCCACTTCCACGCCGTTTTCGTGGCAGGCTTTGCTCACTACGTTGATACCTCCGAAAGGCTTGATGGCACGTTTCAGAAGTTCGTCTGTCTGCAGACCGACGATCAGTTCATTTTCTTTGTCGATATATCCGGCTTTATGAGAAGTGATGGTTGAGACGGTGACATTATCCAGTGAGCGTACGCCGTTATTGGCTCTTTCTTCTGCCAGTGCTTCGAGGCAGCGGTTCCATACAGCTTTTGTGCGTTCGGTAGGTCCTTCGAGGAAAGAAGCATCTCCATAATACGGAGTGATGTTGTGACTAACGAAATCTCTTACGTTGATTTCTGTGCTCCAAAGACCGTCTTTAAAGATCTTATTTAATTCCATAAATGATAAAATTAGAGGTTGTAGTTATCCTTTTCTTTAGAGCGCACAAAGTTACAACGTTTTTTCATATAATCAGCATAAATATGCTCTATTTTATGCTTTTCAACATAAAATACCTAGATATTGCTATTCTTTGGAAATGATGTTCGTGATTTTTTTTTGTGAAAACTCTTGTAAGTTTAAAATATATTCGTACCTTTGCACCGCTTTTAACGAAAAGCACTTCTGATAAAGAAGTTTTGGAGAGGTGGCAGAGTGGTCGATTGCGGCGGTCTTGAAAACCGTTGTACTGCGAGGTACCCGGGGTTCGAATCCCTGTCTCTCCGCAACAAACGCTGAAAATCAGCAAATTGCAAAACAAACACCCAGTTTTACACCCAAGAATGTAAAGTCGGGGGTTTTTGTTTTATTTAAGATAATACAACCACTACATAATAAAAGAGTAGCGATATTAAAAGAATCCGATGAGAAAAGACTAATATTTATCTATCCATTCAGTTTGATTTTTCAGGACTTTACATCGTCCTGAAAGTATTTGTTATTGTATTCCAACGTCAGGAGTGGATTATAATACAAGTTTTTTGTGTGGATAGAATTTCGTTTTGCTTAATGTACGAAAGTACTTATCTATAAACGCATGAAATATTAGCACAATGAATCATTGGAAATCAACTTTGGCCGTGATAGGAATAGGCCAACTCATATCTATTTTAACAAGTACGATTGTTGGCTTCTCCATTATTTTTTGGATTAGCAACGAATTTAAATCCCCGACAGCTTTATCTCTGGCTATTTTAGCTGGATTTTTACCACAATTTGTATTAGGCTTGTTTGCCGGGGTCTATGTTGACAGATGGAATCGAAAGAAAACGATGTTTTATTCGGACTTGTTCATCGCGTTCTGTACCCTATGTCTTTTTATTGTGATAACCAAGGGTTATAAAGACCTTTCTTTTTTTTATCTATTGACTGCTTGTCGTTCAATAGGCAGTACGTTTCATGCACCTGCTTTACAGGCAAGCATCCCTCTACTGGTTCCCAAGCACCATCTTGTCAGGGTATCAGGTTTGTACCATTCCATTCAATCCTTCAGTGAGGTGATAGCTCCCGTTGTAGGGGCAAGCCTCGTTGTTTGGCTTCCCATACAGTATATTCTGCTCATAGATGTGATCGGAGCTGTTGCTGCTTGTCTGACCTTACTTTGTGCCCAGATTCCTTCTCTTCAAAAAACGAAAGTTCTTCCAGATTTCAAAAAAGAACTGACGGAATGTTGGCATACCTTGCGGCGTACAATGGGCATTTTGCCTTTATTCGTATGCTTTACGCTGGTGACTTTTGTCCTTATGCCTGTTTTTACGTTATTTCCTTTTATGACGCTTCTGCATTTCAACGGAAACATTTTGCAAATGGGAGTTGTGGAAATGGGTTGGGGCTCAGGGGCATTGTTGGGCGGTTTAGTACTTGCCTGTAAGGCTTTGAAAAGCAAGCAAACATTAGTGATGCATACGGCTTATGTGATATTGGGATTGTATCTGATTAGCGCCAGTTATTTACCATCAAGCGCATTTATAGGTTTTGTTTGCCTAACATTTACAGGAGGCATAGCCTATTCCATTTACCATGCGCTTTTCATCGCTATTATTCAGCAGAACTTGGCTTCGGACATGCTTGGACGGACTTTTTCTCTCATCTTTAGTTTGAGTACCTTTCCATCAATGCTGGGTATCGTAGCTTCAGGATATTGGGTGGAAGCATGGGGTATCACATCCGTCTTTATGATCAGCGGATGGGTTATCTTTCTGATTGGAGTGGGTGCAAATTTTATTTCTTCAATCAAGCAGTTGGATAATTACGCATAGTATTATTTATTAAAGAATTATTATATGACAAAGAAAGAACACACTACGATTACAGAGTTATTTCAAGTTTTGGACTTGTTGGAAAGCCTGGACATGCAGTTTTGGTTGGATGGAGGCTGGGGAGTGGATGTCTTGTACGGACAGCAAACCCGCTTGCATAGAGATATTGACATTGATTTTGATGCCAATTATACAGACCAACTCCTTGATCTTTTGCAGGAGAGAGGATATCAAATTGAAACAAATTGGTTGCCCACCCGTATGGAACTGTATAGCAAAGAATTAGGCTATATTGATATCCATCCTTTTGTCTTGAATGCGGACGGCACTTCCAAACAAGCCGACTTGGATGGAGGCTGGTATGAATTTCAACCGGACTATTTTGGAACAGCAGTCTTTGAAGGCAGAAGCATCCCTTGCATTTCTGCAAAAGGGCAACAAGTATTCCATTCGGGCTACGATTTAAGAGAGAAGGATATTCACGATTTATCTATAATTAAACAATGTATAACAACAATGAGCCTAACAATTAGATAAGAACAAGAAAATGACAGAAAAACAAATTGTCTGGTATATCTTACTTACAGAAGTAAAGATAGACAGTGACACCCAGTCTGTCACATCCCTGAGTGTAGCTCCATTGGCAGTCTTGCCGGAATTCCAGCGTAAGGGAATTGGGGGGGATGTTGATTCAGTAAGCCCATCAGAGGGCAGCACTTTTGGGTTACGGCACAGCAGTCGTATTGGGGCATAAAGAGTATTATCCTCGATTTGGCTATCGCAAGGCTATCGATTTAGGAATTGAATTTCCTTTCGAAGTCTCTCATGAATATTGCATGGTGGCTGAATTAATACCTGGAGCTACTGAGAATGTGAAAGGTATGGTTTGTTATCCAACTGACTTTAAATAGTTTAACAAGTAAAATTCATTATATAACTCGGACTGGGTATTTCAATTTCCCAGTCCGTATTCTGATAGTACTTATTCAATTGGAAGATTGTGTTGCTTCAAGAATGAAAGTTTATCCCAATACCCTCTTTGAAAGACGATTTTGTTATCTTTTACATGAAAAAATCCGCATCCACGAAGTCCAAGAGAGTCTTTCCATTCCATGATAGCCCATTCGCCATCTTCAAAAATATTTTCCACCATACAAACCATTTTAGCAGTGGCAAATTCATTCACAAACATTTTGTAGATTGATTCTTTACCTATTATTGGGTCGTTTGCGACTTGATGATTTACTGCATTAGTAGCATACAGCTCTGCTATATGATAAGCATCTGCTTTGTTAAAGCAATCTATCCATTTTTCCAAAACTTCTTTAGGCTTCATTTTTTATAAATTCTTAGGATTTTGATTCTGTAATAAAAACAATCTGTTTGGATGCATAGATACTTGATTTTATTAATAATAGGCTATTCTATATTCTAAATCCTCTGGATTTTTGCTCTCTCTGCACCGAGTTACGTAGATTCTGCTGTAACTTTTCCCATTGTTCCTTAAACCATTGTACTATGGGTTGTCGGTTTATGGTCAGCATAAGCTTACCACTATCCATCGGATGTTTCTCAACCCTAAAAATATCATTCTTGATGTCAAATTTCCACCTGTGTTCTTCGGAATAAATTTTGCCACTACATTGTATGGATTCTTTCTTTGTCAAGAGGTTTTCTATCATGTCTTTGGTAAACCCGATAACAGCGCATAATTTTTCCATTCTCAACATCTCTTTGAACATGGGAAACCATTTGTGGGCTTTTTCAAGCAAGGTGCTCAATCGTGATATTTCCTTGTCTTTGCCTTCAAGTTCTTGATTATGTATTCTTTGAAGATTACGAATTTGTCTGCTATGCTGTTCCTGTATTTGTTGTATCTGAATTTTTAATTCATCAGTAGCTTTGTCCCGTTTGGTAATTTCCTGATGTAGCTGCTCGATGTGATGTTCCAGTTCTTTCAGCTTACCGCTTCCGAAAAGAGAACCTACACCGCTTGCTATGGCGGTAGCAGCATTGGTGGCTGTTTTCTTTAGTTTGTCCGTGCGTATCTCTGCTTTTACCTGTTTGAGTTCCTGTTCGGCAAGGCTTACTTGTTGTTCCTTGTGTCGCTTGGTTTCCTCTATACGTTGCAGTTCGGCTTTCTGCTTCTCAATGATGAAATCATTTCGTTCCAGATGCTCTTTACCTGTGACAGCTTTTGCCTGTCCACGTTCCATCAGGAGAATATCGGAAGCAAGGGTCTGCATGGTTGCCATATCCTCGTCATTGAGCTTTCGGCTCTTTCCAGTTTCATGGTTCATCCAGTCGAATACGACATGAGCATGATAATTTGGTTTGAACCATCTGTTACCGACTTGGAAGCTCTCCTTGTCTTCTGCTTCCGGCTGACCGTTCAGCCAATGCCCTTCGTCTTTATGCAGGAAAATCTGTAGCGGAGTGATGCCCCAGCGTCTTTGGCACTCTTCACCGAATTTGCGTACATCAGCCAGTGTGGTGTCCGGTCTGATAAGCAATACTCCTTCACGGATGGGTGAGCATCCCGCCACCTTGATAATCTTTCCATTCTTTCCCTTGCGTTCCCTTTCCTTTTCCTGCATGGCACGTCCGGTCTTTTCCTTGACCATTTGCTTGATATTGTCATAATGAGTTCGCAGTTCGGGAGTGCCGAAGTCGGGATTTATCCACTGTTCGTTATCGGTGGAAAGTTCGGGAACGACATAGATTCT
>NZ_JAJKHN010000064.1:0-39210 GCF_020982715.1 Bacteroides sp. 1_1_30 | reverse complement strand
TTACAATCTATATTTATTGCTTTTTCAAGCCTATTATTTGTTTTTTTTACATTGTTCCTTTTAATATTATTAATTTTATATTGGTAAATAGGAGGTAAATACAGAGACATTCCTTACATGGAAATTAGTTCTGACAGTATCTTCATACTTGTTATCTTTTCATCTGAAACAGGTGCTATATGATAAGTTTTTTTTTAATAATTATGGACAAATTCCGGTTCTAGTACACATTTATGGAGAAGCAAATTTTATATATTCTGAATATTTAATCTCCACATGCGGATTGTCGCTTGATATGGTTTGCCGTACTGCTTTAATCCGTTTCCAAAACCACCATCCTTTGTATTCTACCCACACGGCTTGATGGAGGGTCACAGGAACCCTTATATTTCCTCTAAGATGATTGTCCTCAATCAGACCTGTCAATTGTATATGTGGTGTTACCATTTCCACTTTTTGTCTGACTTGGGAAATGGAATCACGGATAAAGAGTGTGTCCCGGATATCGGCATCAACCGGTACCCTTATCTCTATGTTATGTCGTGCCGCTGCTTCGAGTTTCTTAACCTTGATTCCAAGCTGCCTGATGATTTTAGCATCTTCGCTTCGTAGCTCTTTGTATTCGTCTCTGGTAAGTCGCAGTACTTTTGTCTCAAGGGCCATCGTTGCGGAATCGATCTGCATCCGCTTCATACCGGAGAGCAGCGCGGTATTGTTCATTCGGAAACGGTCGCGCTCTTCTGTGAGATACAATGCATGTCTGTGCTGCAACCAGACAATTCCTCCGAGCAGGAAGAGGATGGTTGACAATATTCCATTTAATTTATTCATAAGATATGGATTTTTCGGGAATGAACCACAGGAATTCATCCAGATAACTTTCTTCCAACAACACAAGGCTGCCCCGGTTCGTTTCCCGGTTCTGTGAGAGGTCTTCCACGACCACTCCACGGTGGCCGATCAGTTCGTCCAATCCCATTTGTGAGAGTTCGGACGAGACGATGATAGTAATGTATGCGTTCTTAATCATGAAAGGTTATGTTCTATAGTCCTATTTGTGCGCTCCCTGGCATTTGAGGAGTTCACGAATGTCCGCACGAATTTCGTGCAGATCATTCTGAACGCTGTTGAGCTGCATCATGGTGGCCTCAAAAACAGACTTGTCCAGTTTCATGGCGTCAATACGGTCATACTGGTTTTTGATTTCGGTCTCCATACCGGCACATTTCGTTTCCAACCTGGCAATCTGCGCCGTGTTGTTGATATGTTGTATGTACAGTGTCAGTGAAAACGATAGTACTACTACAATAATCTTGAAGTACTTTATTACAAATTCCTTGAATTGTTCCATATGATTATTCCATTAAAAGAGTGTATGCGTCCTTGATAGCCCTGAGCAGGAGTTCTGCCGCCGCACTGTCCCAAAATCCATAGACAATCAATGCGACCATGATTGCCAGATAAGTCCACCAGGCTATCTCCTGTTTGTCAATCTTATGCTTCCCTCTGGTCATCTTCTGTCGTTTTTGGGGGTACAATTACATTAAAAATCACATTGCCGTCATTACCCTCGATGCGCAAGCGACTCTCTTCCTTGTGCCTGATGGGGAAAATTTCCATCAGTGCCTTGGCGGCATTGACCGACACGGCCCTAAGTGCCGCAGGAGAGAGGGGGACTCCGAAACGGTCCGTATAGTCCGAAGTGGCCGCCTCGTCCATGACGGCTTTGAGGGTTTCGGTCACTTGCAGTTTCACGGCCATTGTTTCCATTTCAAAGCGTTCCGAAGACAGCAATGTCCTGATGTGTGCCAATACATGGGGCTTGTTCATCAGGTAGTTGGCGGAAGCATTAGGATTCTTTACCGCATTCTCCCCAAACACTTCCACGAAACATTTCTTCGGTCGTCCCGCATATTCCAGGCCGCCATTCACATAGAGGTTGCAATATTGCAGTTCCTGTTCTGTAAGCGGCTTTCCTTCCGGTTTATCCGGCATGTCCATTATCTTGTCTGATTTCATTTCCTTCTTTTTCTGAAAGAGTAGCGGGTTTCCAGTGATGAGGTTTTACAAAATCCGCTTTCTCATTAATTAATTGTTCCATCAGTGCTTCATAAAACACTTGTGCCAGCGCGTCGGCACATGCCTCGGCATCCGCCAGTGAATTTATAATCCGCAAATTGAACTTAATTTCAAGATCATAGCCCGATATAAACGCCATAAGTTCATTGCCGTCATAGCCTAATGCCCCATATGTCATACGGTCTGCAGTATGAAACGTGATGGTTTCCGGAATCGGGCCCTGCTGAATGTCTTCCGCATCTTTTTTATTGATATCCGTCATCATATTTTAAAGTGTTTACGGGTTTTCTCTTTTGTCTGTATTGTGATTGCTTCCCCTCCCGCATGACGTAACCGGGAGGTATAGATACCAAGTATGTCAAGTGTGGCCGTTACATCGGCAGCCGCATCATGTGCATCATTCAATTCCACTCCCAATCGGGAGGCGATCAGCTCCAATTTGTAAGAAGTCACTTCCGGATCGGCTGCAAATGCCAGCCTCCCTACTGTAAGCGTATCGATATAGTGGGGCTGGAAATTACCGTAATAGTCCTTCGTTCCGGCAAAAGCTTTTTCAAACTCAGCAACCAGTCCGGCATAGTTCATCAATTGTTGTAAAAAACCGATATCAAAAGTGACATTCTGTCCGATCAGTATGGGTTTACACTGGTTGCCTTTCGACAAGGCGCTACGTTTGGCGAAGGCGATGATTTCTCCGGCCGCCGTCTTCATATCCACCCCTTGTGTGCGTAACATTTCCATAGTGATGGCGGAATAGTCCAATGCCGTCTGCTCATATTTCATAGGGACAACCCCGGCCTCCTTCGCCTGTTCGTGGCGGGTTCGTAACACTTTGCGACGGGGCAGTCCGGCATCCGCCTTGCCATAGGGGGCGATATATGCCTGGCAATGGTCGAACACCTGCCAGGTGTCGAAACGTACGGCTTGCAGGGCGATCTGGGTACAGGCGCATTCACGGCAGTCCAGACCGCCGGTTTCAAAATCCATCCCGATCCCCACGTATACTTTCTGTTCTGTTTTTGGTGTCATGTCTTAGGATTGAATGAATAACATTGAGTTCTTATAGGTTTGGAGCGTATTGCATCCGTTATAATCACTGTAACGGACGACAGCCGTGAGAATGACCACCCGGCCCTTGAGGGCCTGTATCTCGGCGCGGTGTTCCATGTAGTAGTCGTTCCAGCAGACACATTCCGTAATGCGGTTGTTCTGCGAGAGCGTGAGCTTGGCGAAACGTTTCCGGCTTCCCGTTTCCCTGTCCTTATAAGTATGCTCCGCAACCTCCACGACCGTGGCGCAGACCGTTACCTTCCGGCCGTCGTTCTCATCCAGTGCCACCTTGTCCAGTGCCAGGTAAGAGGCTTTTCCCCTGACCTGCCTGCGGGCTTCCGAGTTGTCGAAGATGCGCCGGTAATCAATACTGCCGATGCCCGATACGGCAATCTGCTGTTGCGACCAGAAGAAATGCCTCCCACGTATATCTGGGGGGAAGTCTTTTTCGGAAAGAGAAAATCCCAGTTCCCTGGCGGCACGTTCGAGCAGGGCACAGCGTTCGGTAACCGCCCCGACATTTTCCACGCGGTCAAAACATCCGGCAAGGACCATGTGCTTGACATGGCGGGCATTCACGGGCACTTTCACCGCCTCCTCCGGGTTGTCCGGGTCATCCCAATAGCTGTACTTTTTGAGCTTGTAACGGAAAATGCGGTGTATGAAGTTCTCAATGCCGGTATACGCCCCGCCCCGGTCACGTTCCGTAATGATGTGTTCCGCCGTCTTGACACCCACCTGTTTGATACGGGTAAGCGACCAGAATATTTCATCGGTGGCGTAATCGGTAAAGAACTCCGTTCCCGAGCGGTTGATGTCCGGCGGCACGATCTTGGCTGACGAGCAGCGTTCCATCTCCGCCATCAGCGGGGGGATTTCCTTGTCGTCCGCCCATTGCAATGCTACGGTATAGAATGCCGACGGGTAATTGGCCTTGAGCCAAGCCCCGCAGTAGGCGGTCAGGGCATAGGCTGCGGCATGGGAGCGGTTGAACGAATATTTTCCGGCCACCTCTATCTTGTGCCAGATTTCTTCCGCTTCATAGTCCGGGCAGCCATTGCGGACAGCCCCCGCGATGAAATCGGCCTTGAGCGTAGCCATCAGATCCGCCTTCTTCTTGCCGATGGCTTTTCTCAACAGGTCGGTTTTGCCGAGGTCGAAGTCGCCGAGCGTGTGGGCTATGGACATGAACTGCTCCTGATAGCACATTATTCCGAACGTGTTCTTCGTCGCCTCGTAACAGCCGTAGTCATAGACCGGCGCCACTTCTCCCCGCCGGAAACGGATATAATCCTCCGTGGCCCCGATGTCGAGCGTGGCGGGACGGTACAGGGCGTTGATGGCGATCAGGTCCTCTATGCACTTTGGCCGCACATCCTGAATGAAGCGGGTGATGCCGGGTGAAGAGAACTGGAAAACATTCTGTGTGTTGCCTTCAGCGAGCAGCCGGTACGTCTTGTCATCCTCCAGCATCTCCTGTGTGATACGTTCTATGGACAGTTCCTGTCCGAAATGACTGTTGGCCAATGCGATGACGGCGCTGAGCTTGGCGAGCTCCTTTGTCGCCAGCACATCCTCCTTCAGCAGCCCGATCTCATCGACCGAGTAGCCGTCGAATTCCGACACTAATGCACCGTCCATCTTTCGGACAGGCAGGTAATCGAAGCACTCGGCCTGCCTGCCGTCCCGGGCATCAGGTGTCACTATAATTGCGGAAGCATGTATGGATGCGGCCTTGGGCTGTCCGAGAAGCCCGCGCACATCTTCAATGACTTCCGGATAGGTCTGGATAAACTCACGCAGTTTCCTGTTCGTCGTCGCCTGCATGAACAGCCCCGTCCAGTCCGTACCGTCATCTATCATGGCTGTGATATAGTTCACGATGGCATGCGGTACGCGGTGCACACGCGCCACATCCTTCAATGCTGCCTTGAGCTTCATGGTCGTAAAGGTTCCAGCCGAGAATACACGCTGGCGGCCATCCACATTGTAACGTTCTTCCAGATAGTCCTTGATCTCCTGCCGCCGGTCGGAAGCGTAATCGACATCGATATCGGGCAAGGACGCGTGTCCGCCTTCCGTCAGCCCTCTGTCAACGAACGAATCCATGACAGTCAAAGGGGTATCCGCTTTCCTGATTTTAATGTGAGTCACTTTCATCTTATATATTTCTTATATCGAACAATGGCGCTTACCGTCTGGCGGCTGACGCCGTACTGTTTTGCCAGGGTATCCTGTGAGGCTTTGCCGGAGAAATACTTCACCCGTACCTCTTCCGCCTGTGCGTTCGTCAGTTTGGCGTTCACACTTTTCTCTCCATAATCCTGTTTGAGCCCGCCCGCAATGGCGTGTTCCATATTCCGTTGGTGCGTACACATTTCCAGATTGTCCGCGTTGTTGTTGTATCGGTCACCGTCAATATGGTTTACTTCCAACTTTGGATTCCATTCCGGAAGGAAGTGCTGTGCCACGAGACGGTGTACGGAGAATTTTGTCCCGACGCCTCCTTTATAAAGCCGCACACAGTCGTAATATGAGGTGGTCCCGCACCAATGGCTCATGATCCGTTCAGGCTGTATCCAGGTGATACCGCCATGCGATACCTGCCGTTCCAGGCTCTTAATGCGCCCCTTGTTGCTGATTCTATACTTCCCTTCATAATTTTTGATATCCACCCAGATTTCCCGGGTGTCAGTCATTGGCTATTCTGTTATGTGCTGTTTGAAAAATATCCCGGTCTATTTCCACGCCTATGAAGCGCCGTCCCATGTTCCTGCAGGCGACAGCAGTACTGCCGCTGCCCATCGCAAAATCAAGGACGAGGTCCTCCTCGTCGGTATAGGTGCGTATCAGATATTCCAGCAAGGCAACCGGTTTCTGTGTCGCGTGCAGACAGGACATCTGCTTGTCCGTCTTGAATCTCAATACACTGCGCGGATAGCGTTCCGTGGAGATGTAGTCCCGGTAATTGTCATGCTGCCGACATATCTCCCCGCTGTCACACTTGCGCCGGTGGTCGGCCATTACGATCTTGCACCGGTGCCCGTCCGTTTTGACGGGGTTGTATTTGGACAGCCTGTCATAGAACACGAGAATGTCCTCGTGTGCTTTCATCGGCATACGCCCGGCATTGAGAAAACCTGTCGCCTGTGTCTTCTCCCAGATCCATTCATAACGCAGCTTTTCAAGATTGGAACAGCCCAATATGCTGGTAAAAGGATGCTGGCAGAACAGCAGTATGGGAGTTCCGGGGGCGGAAACGCCTTGTATGGCATTCCACATCCCCCGAATATCTATCACGGCATCCCAGCGGCAGTGTGTCGTACCATATGGCGGGTCTGACAATACCATGTCGGCAACGATGCCCTGCCCTGCCAGTAGGGGCAGCACCTCGAGGGCGTCACCCCGGTAAAGGTCGCAGCCGTCATAGGGACGGCGGTGTTCGTAAGTCGGATTCATGGGTTTCGAGTTCCTTTAAGTTCCACAAACAATCTCGGCGGTCAAAAAGAATTTCGTCACCGCAAATCAATTCACCGGCATATATTGTTTTTTCTTCCCCATCGCGGAGAATCCTCAAACGGGCATCCGCACAGAGACGATAAATTTTATTTTCAGATTGTATCTCCACATATTGTTCGCCTTTGTTAAGCGTAATGTCCGGAGCCAGTACCGTTATCTCGTCTTTCCAAACCAGTCCGCAGCGTTCCGGAACAAGAAAACGTGAGAAAATCAGGTCGTATTTCAGCGGGTCGATGGAGGTAATGCCCAACAGGTAGGAGACCAACGATCCGCCGGCGGAGCCACGCCCGATACCGGTTGCAATGCCCCGGCGGTGCGCCTCACGCACCATGTCCCACTGTACAAGAAAATAATCCACGTTGTCGGTTGACTCGATGATATAGACTTCCTCGTCCAGCCGTTCCCGGTAGCGTTCCATATCCGGAACTTTTCGTTTCAACCCTTCATCAAGCAGCCGGAGAAACATCGTGCGGCGATTGCCGTACCGCTCCACTTCTTCGGGACGCATACGGTATTCGGGCATGAACATCCGTCCGGTCTCGAACACGGCTTCCGCCCGTTCTGCAATTTCCACCGTAGGGCGGCACATACGTCCGAACAGGGCATCGAAGTCCCATTTCTCGGAGAAAAGCGGACGGAGCGTGTCATATAGTTCATCCGCCGTTTTGAAATATTGTTCCCCGCTTTGTTCATGTGCGGCTCCTGCAGCAATTTTGTTCACTATAATTTTGGAAGCGGCATCATCTTTATCCATGTAATAGCAATCCGGAAGGAGGATCGGTTCTACTGTAAACAGATCCCTCCCGGTATCATAGCAATTACAGAAATAATATTTAAGGGCTTCCAGCTGCTCCCGGTCAATACGGTCCGCCTTATATTCGTTGGCGTCTATCTGGTAATAAACCGCTTCGGACCCTTTCCGGATCCGTTCCACCTGCTTAGGGTGTCCGGCCATCCAATAGACAGATCGGGTGGCAAAGACCGGTACACACCCTGCGGCATACATCAGCAGCTGTTCATAACGGATTGTATTGTTTTCCGAAACCACCATCACGGCGGACTGGATGCGCAGCAGGTTGTGGAGCCCCTCATTGTTCAGGGCATACATTTTCAGGTTTACGGCTTCTTCTTCATGAATCATTGTCAGCGAGTAGCCGAAGATGTGTTTCAGCCCGTTTTTGGCACATTCTTTTTGGAAATTGAGTGTGGCGGCCATTGTATTACGGTCACAAATGCCGACCGCCGTATGTCCTGACCATTTTGCCTTGCGGCATAAATCCTCCAGGGAACCACAGGCGTTCAGCAGTTCGTAAGAAGTATGGACACCAAGATTCACAAACGGAATGTCATGTGCCGGAGGCCCGGGACGGCCGATGTATTTCAACAGATTGAAACGGAATTCTTCCCGAAGGTCGTAATAGTACCAGTTATATCCGAAAGGAAAAGCCACATGGTAGATTCCCTCCTCCATCAATACTGCCGGATTCTCCATCAGATTGAAGACAAGTTTATCGCCGTCACTGCGGAAAATGGATTCCACACCGGACAGGTCAGCCGTGAACAGCCGTCCGAACCCGGGTATGTCCACCACCTCCGTGTCAACCGGTATATAAGAAATCCGTTGTATATCAAGCCATGCGAGCAGTTCCTGTATCATCTTTCCTGTACTTTTTTGAGTTTGTATTCAAGGACAGACAGCAGACGGTAGGCAAAGATGCCGTAGACCTCCGTTTCCGCCAGTTCATCCCAGTCTTTATCGGCATCCGCTATATCTGCGATGAATACCTCGAAGTAGGTCCTCAGCCGTTCCGCAGCCCGTTTGACCGCCTCGACGGCATCACCGTCATATCCAATAACCACGGTCCTCACGCCTTTCGATTGCAGCTTGTAAATCTGCACATCGGAAATTTTCTTTCCGAAAGTCGCTACGGCGGCAATATGCGGGTTATCGTAAAGTTCAAGTTTTCGCGTCAGCGCGATGACGTCAAAAACGCCCTCTGCAACGATGACCGTATCGGTACCGTCCTTGCGTACGGCATCATAGTTATAAAGAAGTTTGGAAAAGTCGTTCTCTGTGGAATTCCGATAACGAAGTATCTTGTATTCACCTTTGTACTTCGTTTTGCGGTTGTAGGTGTCTATCTCCTCTTTTGGCCAGGTATGGCGCGAAACATATCCGACAACCATACCGCAGTCGATGACCGGGAAAATTACATAGTCGGCATACCGCGGATTGAGCCTGCCGGTTATTCCGGCAGGAAAGTATTCATAGTCATCGAAGCAGAATCCGCGCTGTTTCAGATATGGGTGGCGGAAAGTTCGTTTATAGAAGTCCGGCAGTCCGGACGGGACCAGTTCATCGTCTATATCTTCCGCCTCATCAGGTTCCAGCAGGTGCAGGTTCAGCGGTGCCGAGATGTCTGTTGTTTCGGAAACCATCAGGTCCATGCGTCCGATAGCCGCCAATAACTGCGCAAGTGTACGGGTGGACGCCCCGCAGGAGAAACAGTGTGCCATGAACGGTCTGTGGCGGACGGTTTCCTTACCGATATAGATACCGAACTTACCGCCCTGCTTGCCGCAGAACGGACAGCGCGGAACTATAAGGTTCTTGCCGCTCCCGTCCCGTTTGGCCCCCGTTTCACGGGTTATCTCCGAAACCAGATATTGATATTCCTGTACAGACAGTTCCATATGAAAGGTATAGCTGCAGTACAAGGGCTAAAGTTTAAAAACGCCTCATAAATTTCATACTGTCTTGATACGCTTTCTCAAGACGGAAATGGGTATCGCACACTACCGCAACAGGAGAGGGAGCCTCTATGCCTTAAAAGGCAGGACGAAAACCTGTCCATATGTCGTGGCGGGTGCTGGTGCGGATAACAAGGAGGTCAGTGGGAACAGGCCTTCTCCCGGACAGAGGTTCATGGCAGGATACCGCGA
Source organism: Bacteroides sp. 1_1_30 (assembly GCF_020982715.1). Taxonomy (NCBI): domain Bacteria; kingdom Pseudomonadati; phylum Bacteroidota; class Bacteroidia; order Bacteroidales; family Bacteroidaceae; genus Bacteroides; species Bacteroides sp. 1_1_30. The sequence continues at coordinate 29,619 of NZ_JAJKHN010000064.1, read as the reverse complement.
ACTTATCCGACGAAAGGGGATATAACAGAGGAAACTTCCATGTATTACTAAGAAAAATCCGTACAACAAAAACCTGCCGGCAGACTCCGCACGAAAGGACGGATAAAAAGCCCGGCAAGATTTCACGTCTGCCCCAAGGACATACTGACTGTACCGAAATCCGGAAAGACCTCAGGGAGATTCCATGAGTGGCTCTTTCCATGATTTTTTAGGGAATTTATTTGACCGGTCGGAATTAAATCGCTATATTTCAAATTACAAAGCGACTGTGTTTAATGAAATTTATTAACGAAAAGTATATGAAGACAAATGAGGACTGGTCCGAAATCGTGGATACGCTTCGTCCGTATCTTAATGGGAATTCAGCAAGAGAAAGGCATCTGAGGGATGTAGAGAACTGTCTGCGGTTTCTCGGATGGAAAAAGACCAACGGAACGATGAGGTCACGCTCCACATCAGACGAGGAGTCCGGTAAACCGGCAATAACCTTGTTGAAACGGGAAGGGAACTCCGGATGGCAGGCGTTTCCCGTCATGACGGAATCCCCGGATGGCATGACATACGCCACGGGGCTGTATATAAGGGAAAACATCCGGCTTTATTACAGACCCGATAGCGGGACAGGCATACCGGTCTGCGTGCTGACGGCGGAATTCAGGGAGGATGACACCAATGGGCCGCTTCTCTGCGCCCTGCTGTCCTGTAAGGAGTTCGATTTGAAAAGTGTGGAGAATTTCTGTCTGAGGCGCTACAACCTGATGCGTACGGGTGGCAGTTTCCGCCAGTGGGTGGAGGATTTTCTTTCCGAAAGTAGCGGAACGGGGAATATCATCGGCCTGCTCAGGGAAAGATTCATGTCCGAAGGGTTCGAGGAGTCCCTTATCAGGGAGGAACTGGAGAAGCTCGGACTTAGGGTACGCTATGAAAAAGGGCATGCCGTAATCACCCTCCGTTACCCGGAATGAAGCGGTTTCCCGCGGCAGTCCCATACCGCTATTACCAGCCTGTTACAAAACTCTGTACTGCATGCCTGGCGGGCTGACCGACCGGAAGAACTGGGAGCATAGCCTTCTCTATATGGGAGAGATTGGTCTGCCTTTTGCAGTTCATTTTCACAGGAATAAAACTATCTGCTATTGAACTTTCATTTTGAACGTTTTTTTATTCCCTGTTCAGATTCAGCGTCCTCTGCCCGTCATAGAACACCTCGTTGTCATAGTCCGTCGCTATTTTGATGGTATCGCCCTTTTTGAAAAAGCGGCTCTTGGCCACATGCAGGCGCATCATGTTCTCCTTGCGTTCGGCTGATGACTGGTTGAGCGAAATAAGGTGCGTGCATGGGCGTGCCAGCCCCTTGGCTTCCGAACAGTTGTACTCTGTCAGTACATTCCTTTCGTCATTCAGCCACTCGCGGTCTTCAATGGTCGATTGATATGTCACGACCATCCATACCTTTTCGTCCGCCGCCAGGTCCTTGAGGTCATTGGCCACGGCGATACGCTTTGCGCGTTCATGGTCGGCCCCCCATGAACGGCGGTTGGCGTCTGTCAGCAGATCCATCGAATCGACGATGACGATGTCCGGATTGTGACCTTTGAGTTTGCGATATTCCGAGATTCCGTTCTTGATGTCAAGTGTCGATACCTGGGCGTTGAAACGCGGATAACTGCGTACCGTGATGCTGCCGGCATACGATGCCACCAGCTTTTCCAGATGGCGCATCTCCGTATCCGAGATCTTTCCCCGTTCGTAATAATAGGCGTTCTTGGAAACCAGCCCTCCCGAATAGGCGTTCAACGCTTCCTCCTCGGACCCCTCCAGCTGGAAGTGCAGCACATGCAGCCCGTCGTCGATGTCCGCCCTGACACCTATCCATTTGGCGATATGGGATTTCCCCACACCGGTACTGGCAAGAAAGCAGGTCAGCTGTCCTCGCAGGTTGCGCCCGGCATTGAGCGCGTCCAGAAACGGGATATAGAACCGGGACACACGTGGTGATGCCGAGCGTTCCTCTTCCTCCTCACGGCGGCGGTTCCGCTGGAAGCGCTCCGTAAAGGTCTCCGCCACATCAATGAACGAGGTACTCTTCAGTGTAAAGCCCGCCAGCCATTCGGCATACCCGCGCAATGCCTTTTCCGCCTTGTCCTGTTTGTTCTCGTTATACAGTTTTCCCACTTCCGCATAGACCGACTGTAACCGGACACCCTTGATGTAGGACTCCAGCATGTCGATCATCACTTCGGAACTCTGGCCCTCGTCATACTCCCGGAAGGTATCTATCAACTCAATGGCATCGTAATCCTCATGGAAAGTCTGTGCCAGTACGGCATATGACGGCGGTGTCTTGTAGGTTCTGAAATGTGCGGCAATAGCCTCCTGCACCCGTTGGAATGAGCGGTCCGGAAGGTATTCCTTGCGCATGTGGCGGGAAAGGACAGCGCACAGCTGCTCCTGGCACAGCGCCGTGGCATAGAGCTCATACAGGAACTCGGCACTGAGAGGATTGACGGAACTCATGGCTTCACCTCCTCTTTCCACCATGCCTCACAACGAATCCGGTAAAGTTCCGGATAACGAGCCTCTGTTCTACGGCGGCACGGATCCGCTTTCGCACATTTGGAACATGACGGCGAGAAGGGTGTCCACATCAATGTGGAGAGCGCACAGACGAGATAGCCGGCCTCGCTGGAGAGCAGGCGACGTTTGGTAATCTCCTCATATTCCGGGTAAATGAAACGTCCGAAAGGATGCCCGCAGCGGTTCTCCACTGCCTGTGTCAGACTGTCACGTGACAGTCCGAAACCTTTCAGCCACTGGTCTTCCCAATAACGGCGTTCCTTTCCGGAATGAAGATACCGGTCAGTTGCCTTCCGTCCAAACGAGTGGGAAATGTTCCACTTTCCACGATAAGAGGGGGCATATCCGGAAAGGGCATACACCTGGCATATGCAGAAATCTGACAGGCGTCCCGGACTGACAGATCCGGCTTCCCGGCACAACAGGTCGAAACATGCCGAAAGCTGTCTGTCCGCCTTTCCTCCGGACGGGAACTGGAAATCCGGCCACACTGCAGCACGGAGCAAGCGTGTAAAAAGCCTCCGGCATCCGTCAATCCACTCTTTTTTCTCCATCACGTGTCAAAAGTTTGCGCAGTTGTGTCTTGGCCAGAAAGAGACGGCTCTTGACCGTCTCCACATTTCTGGTCTGCAATGTTCCGTTGCGGTAAGTTATCTCCATGATTTCTCCGATCTTATAGCCGGCCTGCTGTAAAAGCAGGGCCTCTTTGTAAATCGGCTTGAGCCTGTCCAATGCCCAAAGGATATCATCATTGTAATACTTGTGATAATTATCCATTCCCATGCAGTTCTCCGACGGTTCGTCCTCGCCCGGCAGGGAGGAGGATATTTCCGAGATATCGATATTGTCATCCGGGGGCATGCGGCTTTTGTTGCGGTTGTTGAGGTCCGCCACAAGCCGTTTGGTCACGGCATAGATCCATGTTTTCACCGGACGCGCCGGATCATAACTGTCCATGTACTTGAAGAAATTAACCAGCGCTTCAAGATAGTTATCCTCTATGTCCTCCTGGTTATAGGTATATTTGATACAAATGCTGTATATCAGATTCTTGTGCGGCATCACATACTTTCTGAGAAGTTCCGCCCTCCGTCTTGCGGATTCATCGTCAGAGGGTACAACCGCAATAAACACATCTTTCTTTTCCACGTTTTCACTGACCGAAAAAAGGTTGATAATGAATCTCATGTCCTAATCTGTCAGCTGCCATTGAGCATCAATTTAAAAAAAGCGGGCGGAGAGAAGGCTGCCCGGAATCCTGGCAAGTGCCGTTCTACAACCTGTGCCTGCGGATGTAATAATGGAAGAGATGGCAGGCGTCCGCTGCATTGTCATCCACCGGAATGATGCCGTATCTTTCCTTGCATGCCGCCACCATCTGTGCCTTGGTGGCGTGCCCGTTCCCCGTCGCCCATTTCTTGAGCACCGCCGGATTCACAAACTCCGGTTCGGGAAGTCCCAGGCTGTCACATACTTCGATCAGGATTCCCCGAAGTTCCGAGAGCCGGCGCATGTCATAGAAATAACGGTTCACACTCACATCCTCCGTTACGACGCGCCGGATACCATGCGCGCGGATAAACGAGACAAGGACGGTACGGAATGCGCCGTGCATCCTGTTGCCGTTGCGCCGTCTGCTTTCGGTAAAGTTCCATGTTCCGGCCTCATGCACGGAAAAATATCCGGTATGCGTAGCTATATCCAATGCAAGCACCTCTTTCCTGTCCGGGGTACTATTCTCCAATCCTTGATTCGCAATTCTCTTTCACAATTACCAGTTTATGGGGATAACCTTCCGCAACATTACCGTGGGAGACAACCAGTACGGTACCTCCGAGCGAGTTCAATGCCTCGAACATGGAAGCCAGCCCCGCCTCGTCAACCGCTTCGAGTATCTCATCCAGAACCAGAAGGTCCAGTCCCTTGCCATCATCACAGTTACTGTTCACGAGTTTTTGCATGGCAAGGATGGTTGCGAGGTTCACCCGTGCCGCTTCGCCTGCCGAGAACTTGCCGAACGATCCGCAGTCCATGCCGTCACGCAACAGCGAAATGGAAATCTTCTCCCGGACCTTACCGCTTTTGAGGACGGTATAACCGTCAAAACGGATGCGTATGTCACTGCCGATATTCTGCAGGAACTCGTTTGTTATACGGCTGAGTGCCTCGATTTTTGTATTGGCCAGATAGGTCTTGAACTGTATGAACCGTTCTCTTTGCATCTCCAATGTTCGGAGTTCCGCATCGACGGCGGTCTTCCGTCCCGCCGCTTCGCGGGATTTTTCCCTCACCTCCCGGAGCGTGCTCCGAAGCGTGGATATCAGATCGGATGGCACCGCCTCGTTCAATTCCCTGATAGTGCCTTGCAAAGTGTCAATGGCACAGGCTGCCGCCTGTATATCTTCCTTTTCCATCCGTATGCTGCGGCTCAGTGAGGCATTACGCTCGTCTACAAATCCGAATGTTTCATCGAATACCTTACGGCGGATGCTCTCAATCTCATTTTGCAGTGCGGTAATCCCAGCTGCAATACGCCGGTGTCTGTTTTCCGTCTCTTCCACACTCCGGGTAGTGTTCCTGACGGCACGTTCATGTCCGGCCAGCTGCTGTTCCCATTCGGTACGTCTGGCCTCCAAGGTACGGCGGCCGTGGTTCAGGCGGCTCTGCTGCAGCTCCACAGAACCGGTCTCCTCCTGTTTGTCTTCGATACGGCCATTAATTTCCGTGAGTTGCCGCTGTCGTAGTTTTAGTTCCCTCATTCCCGCCTCAATGTCAAACTGCGGCTCCGCTATTAAGAAATTATGTCTGCAGGCAGGGCAGGTGACGGAACCGGCCAGTTTGTTTGAGAGCTCGTCAATACCGGCCGAGACTATACGCCGTTTGTGACGCAACTCTTCGATGCATCCTGCAAGATTGCGCAGGCGGACGTCTGTTTCCCTCAGTTTGTCCGCTGCCTTACCGGACTGCTCGTTGTATTCCTCACAAAAGGCGGCATACTTATTTTTGAACTGTTCCCAGTTTTCAGTCTTCTCTTCCAGTTCCCGTTCCGCCTGTTTCAAGGAGGTGTCACAATCCGACAGCCCGGAAACGGCCGTCTGCAGCTTCTCTTTTGTCCCGGTGATAATCCCGTTCCAGTCCGTCTGTCTCGCATCGGGGAAGAGGGGCATCATCTCCCGTATCTTTTCCAGACACTCGTCCAGTGCCGTATCCCCCGATTCCAGCAACTGCAGTGCCTCATCCGCCTGCTGAACCGCCACAAGCCGTGTCTCATATCCGGCCACCGTCTCGTGTCCGATGCGTATCTGTTCCCTTTTAGCTGCGATGGCCGCTTCCAGGGAGGCGATGCGCTCCGCGCGGGTACGTCCCCGTTCCGCTCCGGTTTCCTCTTCCTTGCGGATCTGCTCCTGTAACATCTCGACACGCCCGTCCAGTCCCGCAAGTTCCAATGCCGCCTGTTGCTTCTTTTCTGAGAGCGGCACGATATCCTCCTCAAGTATGGCAATGGCCTCGTCCACCAGGATACCGTTGGAAAAGCGGTTGATTATCTCCTTTTTCTCTTTGTCCGATGACGAAAGAAAATCCTCATACCGGTATTTGGAGAGAATGAAGTTGTTGAGCAGCTCCTCGCGCGTGATCCCCAACTTTTCAAGGATATAGCGGTTATAGGCATCGACCGAAGGCTGGACAGTCTCGTCCGTCGTCACCTGCGCACCGTTACGGAAAAGTGTGCAACTGACCGTGGATGCCCCTCTGCGTGGAATGCACCGGTTGACAACCAGTTCCTCCGCTGAGTTGCCGTTGCTGAAATGTAATCCGATACGGCACTCCCCGGACGCATCGTTTATAATTTCTTCCGACCTTATCTTACGGAGCGGGCTGCCTGTGATACCGACAGCGATACACTCCAGCAGGGCGGATTTGCCCGCACCGTTCGACCTTTGGGACTCATTGTCCCGGTTGTCGCCGAATATCAGTGTCGTAACCCCTTGCCGTAACGTGTATGACAGCGAGCGGAAGGCACAGAGATTCTCAGCTTCTATTCTATTTAATTTCCACATGTCCTGTTATCTATTTTGGATAAATACTCTAATCCGATTGAGACATCCTCAATCTGTTTTTCCCGGCAGAAATCCTCGTAAGTTTCCCGGATACGGCAGCTGTCATACTTTTCAAAGAGCGAAGAGGATGCGGTCTCCAACAGTTCCTCGTCATCAGCTATCAGTTCCACCTTCGCCGCCCCGGCTCCCAGCAGCGCGGCCTTGTCAACCGACTTCATAGCAGCTGCCGGCGCGTGGACACGTACCTTGACCTTGTAGCGGCCGTCAGCCTCCGTCTCGCGCAACTCGTCCATAAGGTGCAGCCCGGCATGTTCCACCGGCACATCCACCACACGGTAGCGCATGTTCACCCGGTTTTTGACAAACTCGTGTGTGCCGTCGGTATAAAGCACCGTATATCCTTTTTCCTCATCCTCGCCGAAGTTGTGCTGACGGGAGGCCCCGATGTATTCGATACGGGTTTGTGGAATGACGGTCCGGTTATGGTAATGGCCGACAAAAACTTTATCAAACGGGAGAAAAATCCTGGCGGGCAATTCTTTCTCCGATGGTTGCGCCAGTGCCCCGTTTATACCTTCGTGTATATAAAGAAAATGTTTCTTTTCCTCTGAAAGCGCTTTCTCTTCCAACTGTCCGAGCCTTTCGACAAACGATCCGTCCTCCGGAAAATAACTCATCAGATGAAGCGCGAACTCCCAGCCGGGACGCGACAGGGTCAGGAAGTCATCCACTACCGTCACATCCGGATGGCAGTCAAAGACATGACAGTAACCTCTGACGGCTTCCTGGTTCACGAGGTCATGATTCCCCTCGGCGAGCGTGACATGGATGCCCGCACGTGAGGTTTCCAGCAGGGCGTCATGTACTGCCAGCAGCACGTCAAGTGTCTGTGCCGCGCGTGAAAAGAACAGGTCGCCTCCGACGGCGATTTCGCTGATACCCCATTTCCTGCAGATCTCCACGGCCTCCTGCCAGTTGGCCTGAAATGCAGGGATGTTGTCTTTTGAGACATGGATATCATTCAACAACAATATGCAAGGTTTGCTCTCTTCCATGAATGTGTGTGATTAAGACGGGAGGCGTGGACGCCTCCCGCCGGGTTAAAACTCAAAGACTTATAAAAGGGGTTATCTGCGACGGCGGGGACGCCCGGCACGCTCCTCCGTTTCCGCAAGCCGGTGTTCCTCCTCCCCGGAAGTGTCCTCCGGTGTGTCTGTGGGTTTCGGACCTTCCATCTCACTCTCAATCAGTTCGAGCAGTTCCCGGTTGCTTGTCGAACGGGTGACACGGACGGACAAAGCTTCCTGTTCAATGTAGCTGCGTATCATTGCACGCAGCTCCTGTCCCTCCTCGGTCTTGTCACCGAGGTCCTGCCGCCTGAGCTCGTCATAATATTCAAGAAGATCGTCCAGGGAAATTCCTGTCCCGTCCTGGATATTGTCCTTGTTGTCTTTCGTACGGCGGTCGAACGAGAAGGAGGAGGTATCTTCTTTCGGCAGTTCGTCGGACAACTGCTGTATGACCTCTTTCATCCCGTCCGTCTCCATAAGCCGCATGCCGTAAATGCCGTCGCACTGTTTAAGGAATTCAACGGTGGCACCCAGATGATAACGGGTATAGCGGTAAATGATTTCCGGAATACGGGGTGCTCCCAGCAAGGCAGCCAGCTCCTCCCTGGTCAGAGGTTCAGGGTCGGATTCATTGTCGATGGAAAACAGGTATTCGGTTTTGGCCCCGTTACGCCGTTTTTCTATTTCCACGGGATAGGCGTCGTACACCGATGAAACCGGACACGGATAAGACGGGTTCTTGGCCAGCTTCTTGCTCCAGAGTTTGAACTTCCGCTCGTCCAGATCCTTGAACTGGGCGTGCGAGAGGGTCATCATCTGTACTCCCTTGGCACGCTCGCCCAGGTCAAAGATATAGAGGCAGTGCCCGTAGTTGTACTTCAAGCCGCCACTGAACGAACCGCCGGCGATTTTTTCTGCCAGTTTCTCATCCCCGGCTTCTTTTGCGGCTTCTACGGCCATACGCCGATAAGTTTCGATGGGATCGACACTGTATCCGGCATCGGTGGCGCGGGTGACGGTGACATACATCTTCTGGGGCTTGTTTCCGGTTGTGGGCTTTTCCAGTTCCAGTAGCAACTGATGAACCGGATACTCATAACCGGGCCGGGCCGGTGAACCGTCCGGATTGGGGGCGATGGGAAGGACACGCAGCCGGTACGTCCCGAATTTGTCCATGCGGAAGAATTCCGTGCGGGCGAACGCCCTGTTCTCTTCCTGGGCACGCTGCTGTGCCTCCTGATACGATTCCTGGATACCGAGGAACATCTCCTCGACAGACATGCCTTCCATGCCGTTGTTCTTTTCTTCTTCTTGCATAAACGCTTGGTTTTATGGATTAAAAATGCCCGAAGAGTGCGACACGGCAGGCCCGTATCGCAAAGAAACTGGTTACAGGACAGACGGGTTCGGTTGCACCGTCCGTATTCACTTGACAATATAGGGGGAGGATATCCCACCGGCCGTATCCTGGCCGGATACTCAGTTTACAATATGGAAAGGTCTTGCAGCGACTGTGGAATACAAAGTTAGACAAATGCTCCCGAACAGCCATACATGCATATGAATGTTTGTGCCAGTCATTGTCCGTCAATGCATTACCGTTTCTTTTTAAGCATGTTTTTAATCTCCCCGGGCAATTTGTCACTGCCCGGCCCATTCCGTCTTTCAAAGAGCAGCTTCCTGCGGTTTTGACGGATATACTCTTCCGTCTTGCGACGGCGTATGCCCTCGTAATAGGTTTTACGTCCGGGCGTAAGCCGTTTGCCCCGCCGGCAGTAAACCCCGTTCCGGCGGTAGTCATCCAGATAGCGGCTGAATTTCGCCTTTCTGAACGAAGGGTCTTTCGACGCCTCCGCAACCAGTTCGATGACATGCCAGTCCGGTTCAAAAGGCTGTTGCCGGTGATACAGCCTGCGGAGCAGATGGTAAACCACCGGCATCTCATAACGGAGCATGAACCCTATCCGGGTCTGGTCGAAGGGGAAACGTTTAAACGTCCCCTGCGGTCTTCCGTCTTCTCGCTTTCGGGGATTCGTTCCCCGGAAAGACGGTTTCTTCTGCGGCTGTCGCCGGATCCTTTTCTGTTTCATGATACTGTCGGCTGTTGTCGGGTGAAATATTCTCTCGGGCGGGAACGGACCTGCATTCCGCAATCCTGCGGCGACTTTCGATGTCACCGTTTACATTAATCTTCTGTTTCATGGCTATACGAAATATGTAAAGTTGAGTTCCACATTGGCATTGTACATACCGCGCTCATAAAGCTGTATCCTTCGCGAGCCGCCGTAAATGGTGAACGATACCCCACGGTTGTACTTATGGTCATCATTCCAGTCAGTGGCGGTGCAGCGCACACTGTACCGGGGTGGTTGTATTTTGTTGGGGATGACCGCCACGATACCTCCCCAGTTGTTTCCGTCCCTGTTGGCCGTATTGACGGCGCCTTGTATGGAAACGATGTTCCCGATTTGGCGGGCGAAGAGCGACTGTGTGTTGGTACCCGATCCGCTGTTCTCCATCTGTACCCATCCTGTATCCGCAAGCAACGGCTGATACTCCTCGGCATAAGCGGCTCCGATAGCACGGCAGGCCTGCCGTCTGGCCTCCGCCGTTGGCAGCAGAAGGTCGGACAGCTTGCTGTCCCGGCGCAGGTAATCCCTGACAATCTCATTCTTGGAGAGTACGTTCAACTTGCCCTGCAGGAACTGTTGTGCCTCCGAGGTGCTCTTTCCCTGCCGGACTAAAAAATTGATATAATCCTGGAACAGATTCTCAAGGGTGGCGAAACGGGCGTCGGCACCCGCCTTTGTATAGAGGTTCAGGTTCGTGGCGACGGTTTCCTTGTCGGAAGCGCTGTAGCCTCCCAACAGCCGGTCAGCCTTCTTTTTGAGTTCCCCCACCACCTGTGAGGTCATCACATACCCCTCGACCTGCGCGTGTGAGGTGCCGTTACTGTCGGTATATGCAAAAAAACCGGTGGTAATGGCCTGTAATTTATCCCGAAGCCCGGCCGTGAAGACAATGCCTTGATAGGCAGAGTCCGTACCAAGCTTGCCGGCCATCATCGTGTCTATCTCTGTCTTGGAATAGACTTCAAGATTTTTTCGGGCCTTGTTCTTGTCAGAAAGGTCTGAAAGATTCGACAGCTTGGCAAGTTTCAAATCTCCGGTACCTTTCCTTTCGGCATTAAGGGTGTCCCTCACGGCTGCCTGCTTTTCCGCTTTCAAAGCGGCGGCTTCTTCTGCCGGAAGCCTGTTGATCTCTTCAGCCGTCAGACGTACCAGTTCTTTCAACCCTTCGGAGGTCTTCAGGAAGACTTCGCCGGCTTCCGTTTTGGAATAGACGTCGAGATTCTTCCGGGCGGCGGATTTGTCCATGATATCGGACAGGTTCTCATCGGCTGAAAGCTTCATTTTCAGTGCGGCACGGACAGCCCCCGCCGTAACATAGCCGTCACCGCCTCCCGTAAGCTCCCCGGTGATGATGGCCGCAAGTTTCTTTTTGTATTCGGTGGTAAAATCCTCGGTGGAAAGCTGCTTTCCCTTGACGGCATCCACTTTCTTCGACATCTCCCCGGCAAAGGTCGTGACGCTCACATAGGTGTCCGATACGGATTTCCCGTTGATCTTAAGCGTGCCGAGCACATCCACCGAGCCGGAAGGGGCAAGCACAATATCCCCCAATGTGTTCCGCAGGATAAAGCGGTAATCGTCCGGGGTATCAAAACCTGCCATTGCGAGCACGGAGGCGGCACTGTCCCGCCAGGTGACCAGGTTGGTGAGCCTGGCATTGTCTTTCGTATAGGCGGTATTCTGAAGGTCGATCCCACGTCCGGCATTCTGCACGACGAACAGCCCGCCCGCCCGTACGGTGGCGGTACGGCCGGTTACTTCCAGGACCGGGCTGCTTCCGGATTTCCCGTCATGTACGGCAAAGTTGCGGTATCTTGTTCCGCCTCCCTGCGCACCGTAATAATTGATACGGACACAGCCCTCATCTGTCGTATCCGAAGTGTTATAGATATCGGACCCTTTGATACGGATTGCCCCGATACGGGCGCTATCGCCCAGTGAGGTACCGTAAGAGATCCCGTCTTCCGTTATACGAACCAGTTCCTTGCCCTGCTTCATGAAACTGAAGCCGCCGTCTGTACGGATGATAATTTCATTGACCGGCAATCCGCGCAGATAAGCGCCAAGCGAGATGCTGCCGTCAGTTTTGACGATACCTTTGAGCATATAGCCGTTTTCCCCGCTGACAGAAACGGCGGTTCTGGAATTGATTTCTTTCTGTCCGGTAAGGGTGCCCGCCAGTACCAGGTCCTTCTTGACGGTCTGCCGGGTGAAAGGCGTGTCCAGCAGTACGGCATAACGCCCGAAGAATTTATCAATAAAACGGGGGGCATAACTTTCTGTAACTTCAATGCTTACAGGCAATTTACCCGTAACAGGATCGGTCGTTTCAGGTATGGCCTTCGCTCCGGCACACAGGTAGCAGGTACGTCCGCGTTTGTTGACATCATTGGCATAGACCACCGACTCATGCCTGTTGGCCTCGTAAATATAATAAGGATAGACGGCATCAGCGGCTCCCTCAAAACGGCGGACCTTACCGCCGAGCCACACATATCCCGGTGAGATACGGGGACCGTCCGGCTCGCAACCCGAGATGATGAAATCCGAACAGCTGTCAAAAACGGCACTCATGCTGAGGGCAAGTTCCTGCAGGTTCAGGATGTCGTCGGAGTAAGTGTACCGTCCGCCAGTCTCTGCGATATATTCTTTCATTGTCCTGTATTCTTGTTAGGTGTATATTCTTCTTCGTCAATCCTGATCAGATAGGTCTTGCCGGCCGTCTTGTAAGTATTCACCACATAGGAGAGCATATAGACTAGCTCGTGCGGTGATATGGTGACGGGCGGGACACAGACCACAAAGCTGACCTTGTTGATAAGTTTCTCCTCTATCAGCAGGTAGAACGGACGGGGCCGCTCCGCATCATTATCTGATATGATCTGTTCCCCATTGTACCAGATGGTACAGGGACGCCGGTATTCCGCACCCTCATGGTAGAGGTCCACACCGACACTCTCACTATCCCTGATAAGGATACGGTCCTTGCCGTCCCTGATGTATTTGCCGAACTTGTAGTTCAGAAACCATTCGAAGTAGATTACCTGGGAAGTCATCCGTGCCCGGATATGCATCTCTTTCGTGAAATCACGGAACCGCTCATTGGTGCATTGCAACGGATAAAGGCAGCTCTGCACGAACAGGATGAACCTGCGTCCCGACAGGTAATGCGGAACCAGGCGGTTCACGGTACGGTCTATGGACAGCTTATATCTCATGGTTTTCTATTTTTAAAATGATGGCTTCACGGAAATTTGGCAGCCCGTCCTCCTCATCCTTCCCGGAGGACTCCTTCAGATATCCTGATGCGGTATAAGCCATACGGGCAATGCGTTGTGGCGGCTGTATATGGCCGTCGGTGTCATGGCTGGCGATGAAAACCCCTTGTTCGGGAACGGCATGCCCGTCGATATGGACATCGGTCACATGCTTTGCCCGCCGTATGGCATCCGTCAGGCGGGAAACGTAGACGGCGGCATCGAAATCGATATCCATCATGTAGGCATTCAACTGCTCTTCAATGGAGTCGTACACTTCTGATTCGGGTACGGCTCCGTCATGAAAGACCGTAAGGCGGGGAATCAGCACGTCGCCCTTGGTTGAGATGACTTCCACGCGTGTACCGGCGAATTTCAATTTGTTGATATAGGCGTTGATGGGCGCCAGTTCTTTCGGGGGTATGGCGGAAAGGCTGCCTTTTGCACCGGTAGCCACTTTCAGGATAAGTTTACTGTCCAGGTTCCGGTCGTCTGTGCTCTCCATATAGGAAACTTGCGTGACGATGCGTTTGGTCTCGTCGATATTGGCATAGCCGAAGGCCAGGCCGTCTTCCCGTACCGTCAGCTCATCTCCCTGCTGATACTGCAACAGGGCGTTGGCATAATAGGCGGGAGTACCGTTGATGCGTCCGTTAATGGCTTCGGAGATATCCACGGCAAAGACATCCAGCAGGGATTCGAAACTGTATATGACAGCGGCCACTACCCACAGGATTCCGTTCATGACGGACATTTTGGAATCACTGGCGAACTCTGTCAGTTCCAGCCGCCGGTTCCGTTCCGCTATGGCCTCGTTGTATATTTCCTTTATTGTACGGCTCATTACACTGTATAGATTTTATTGTTGATGATAAATTCCCACGCTTCACCTTCGTTCCAGCTTTCCTCATGCAGAATGACCCATACCGCCTCCATGCCTGATGTGATACGGTAACGTCCGGTCGTTTCATCCCGCCCGGGTTCTTTATAAGTTCCCGTCGGGGCTGTCGGCAATGTCATGCGGCAATTACGTCTGTTTCCGTAATGCTCCACAATGCTTGTCAGGTATTTGTCTATGACGGCCGGCTTTATCCGCGCTCCGGACAGGTCGAGCTCCATCAGGTTATGGCACCCGGCAAGCGGAACGAGGTTGTCCGTCATTATCCCCGAGAGATCGATCCGGTAAGTTCCGGACAGAACCCCGAAGCTGTCCAATGCGGGTGTGCAGTCCCGAAGGGTCAGCTCCTCCACGTGCAGTGGACGGAGTAAAACAACGGACGAAGGTTGCAGCCCGCTCCAATCCATATACCGGAATTCCGCATCAGTAAACCAGCGGATCTTGCGGCTCCGGCGCACCCGCCTGTCAAAAGTATGACGCAGCGTGCATGGCGTATGGCCAAGAATGACGGTCTCCACAGCACTGTCGTCCCCCCAGTCAACTTCCAGCGTCCCCGTTCCTGACACTTTGCACTCTGCGGAGACCAATGCCGGCGGGAGCAGGAAGGCTGCCGTGAACGGACCGGTGAAATATTTGGGATAGACGTGCCGCTCCCCGTTGGAGGGGACGATGCCGTGCATTTCGTTATAGGCGACCACGTCGGCATTGATGACAAAGCCGTCGGTATATGTCAGTTCCTGTCCGGAACAGAGTTCTGTTTCCAGCGAGAGGGCAGGATTGTTGACCAGCAGGTCCACGATTCCCTCGACACTTCCATACAGGTGCAGGGCTACATCATAGATGTTCTGTCCTGTAACGACGCGGTAACTACCCATGGCTGTCCTCCTTCTCCTCGGTTTCCAGGAACAGTTCTCCTGTCACCGAATCTATATAGGCATTCCTGATGATGATTTTGTCGGAAGTAAATTCAGCCTGCAGTTTGGCGGCGAGCCCGTTGTTCTCCATATTGGAATGCAGGAAGTCAATCAGCCCCACACCGGTGGTCGGATGCTGGTATAAGTTTCCGGCGGCGGCTTTCAAAAGGAAAGTTTCGTTCTGCACCTTAGAGGTGCCAATACCAAAATCCGTCTCTTCCCCGCTGTAAATGAACAGGCAGTCCTCCTCGAGCAGCAGGTTATAGATCCCCTCATCGTTCAAGGCATAAAGCGAGGCGGGGGTGACCGTCTCCCTTGTCCCGTTTTCGTTCTCTCTCATGACGGGAAACCAATGCCTGCCGTCAACTGCACCACGTACATATTCGACACCCCCCGAACCGCTTTTCATGGCGATACGCACTTTCAGCAGGCGTATGTCTGCTACATAGGGAATACGGATATGGATACCCCTTGCATCACTGTATGATGCAAGGAAATCTACTGGTACGGCTATCTCCCCGTAACGGCAGGCCGCATTGTCGGCACCCTCCACACTGTCAAACAGGTGGAAGTCGTAGAAGGTTTTTCCGGCAATCTGTCCGGAAGTCTCCACTTCTCCATGTTCGGCATCCATTATGATATCTTGTCTGGGCATGTGCTGATACAAAAAATCCCCGGCCATACCAAGAGTACGGCCGGGGCACTCTTTACATAAAGAGTAGCGGCAGATAGAAAAATCAGTTTATGCCTCCTTGGAGATTTCATTGTAAATCGCTTCTACAGTTCCCCACATATCGTCAGGTAACTCTTCGTCCGAGATTTTCTCACACGCGGCCTGCAAGTAGGCCATCTCATCGAAGGAAAACTCCACCGGCAACGGCTGTTCTTTTTCCACATCCCATTCGATACGCTTGTCCTCCGCATTTTCGCGAAGATTGATAACCTTGCGTTCCTCATCGCCAATTGCGATTTTGCGGAGAATCTCTTTTTTAAGGTTGAACTCCTTAAAATTGCCGCGTGCCGGCAGGAAAGTCGGCAGATAAAGGCGGTCTTTGACACTCAGTTCCATTATGATTCTTTATTTAGGATTGATTTTTTCGCGAATATCCTGTTGCATCCTGTCGAAATCCTGGAATATGGGACCAAGCTCCCTCACCATCGGAAAGTTGCAGGAAAGGATCCCTTGTTCCATATAGATAATTCCGACAGGCTTTATGTTGCCTTCCTCATCGGCTTCTTTTTCATTGACAGAAACATGTAGATGGTTCAGTTCGTCATTGACAGTAGAATACTCCAGCATATAAAAGGCATTTTCCGTCTTCTCTTCTGCTGTCCTGGTAATAGTGACATTGGTGATGTTCATATAATTTGAATTTTAAATAAGTATAGGGTAAAAGTTTCTGTTCCGGTTATTAACCATTATAATTTAATACCTGATAATGAAAAGACGGGTAGTTGCAACAAAGGAGTGTCAGCGAGTCCCCTCTTTCCATACCGTAATTTGACGTGCCTCCATTCTGATTCCGCACATTCATGATATTGATATGTCCTCCCCAGTTGTAGCTGTAAAACAGGGTAAACATATAGGCAAAATCCGAGGGAAGGCTCGAATATCCGAACATGCTTGCAACCGACGACGCGCTCGGAAGATTGACATTGCAGGTGGAGTTGGCATAGACACAAAAGACATTACTGTCAGAAAAGTCAATGCTATAGCCGGAACCTGTGAAGTAGATCTTTTTCATTTTGAGACCGATGGCGGCTGGTGCGACCAATGGGGCATTGGACCACACCCCATAGTTTCGGCGACCGTTCTTCACATCGATATACAACCCGTAGTTGTTCATATATGAATTTACCTTGTTGTTGACGATGCGCCCCGCCGCACAGGTCCCGCCCGAGGAGGCGGGAAAAGTGTTGGCCCCCAACAGAACGTAGGAAATGGTGTTTCCCACGCGGAACAAATCGTTGTAGATGGCCAGTCCGCCACCGGAACCACTTCCCGTGGCTGTAGATCCAATGCGTCCCTGACCGATGGAAAAGCCTCCTATCGTGCCGGCGTTGGCATTGATCGTGCCTGTCATCGTCACGTTGCCGCCGGCATCCCATCTGATATTCTGGTTCGCAAGATATCCGGAACCGTCCGCCGCAAACGAAATTTTCCCATATCCGAAAACAGCGGATCCGTCGGTTTTCAAAGCCCAATACTCTTTTCCAGTGGAAGGGTTGTCGTGATAGATATATCCGGAGGCCGCCATTACAATCCTATGCCCGGAACTTGGCGCAGACGCCGCAAGCGAGCTGGTTCCCAACGTCCATCCTCCGATCTTGCCGGCTACGGCAGTGATGCCCGTCCTGTCGAGCGTCACTTTGACCGCGTTGCCCGCATCCTTGACTGAAATACTGCCGTTATAGGAGCTGCCTCCTACAACCAGGGCACTGTCCACAACAATCTGGTTTGCCTTCACCGTACCGGTATAAATACCGTTGGCGTCGATGGTCGTGGTATACTTTTCTGTGGAAGTAAGGTCAAAAACCGTGGCATAAGCTACATACCAGACCAATGGAGCGGCAGATGTTCCCTGTGCCCCGTCAATATAGAAAAAATGGGTGCTGGAGAAGTTTGAGGTGCCGCATACGACCTTGTATACATACTCTTTCCAGTCTCCGGTTCCTGCCGTGGAGGTAAGCCAGCGGCTCGAACCTCCTGTACCAATGTTGTTGGAGGCCCAACAGATATTGCGTCCGGCGGGAATTTTGGCAATGATACGGGCAACCAGCACCTTGCGTGAACTGCAGGCCGTTCCGAAATAGAACCCTCCGTTGGCAGGACTGGCGGTTCCATTAGTCTGTATCTTCAGGACATACTTGCTGTCATTGGGCGCCGACGTATCCTGCTGGCGGGTGACCGTCACCATGCCGTTGCCGGAATTGTTATAGACACCGATACTGTTGTTCCCCTTCCAGAAGGTCGGATCCCTGTAGAGCATCTTGCCGAACGCCATAGCAGAGGCAAGTTCCTGGGCGGTCGTGATGCCGGTTGTCCATTGGGCTGACACGGAAGAGGCGAAAGTGACGGTTCCGGAAGCGTTCCATGAAATATTACCACCTGCGATCTGTCCGCTGCCGTCATTGTTCAGTTTCCATTTGCTGCCGTTCGTAATCGAACCGTCGGAGCCCAACGAGATGTTGTTTTTCCAAATATGGTTATGGTCGAACGCCCAACCGGCAATCCGGTTGTAAACCTCCTTTCCACCGCTTTTTGTATAGTTGGCCGAAAGACAGAAATATTCCAGATGGTCCCATGACATCATCTGGATACCGATAAATCCGGTCTTGACAGAATTTCCACTAGCAGCTACCTGGCCGAAGACAATATGCCCCGCATTGCTGTTCTGATGCCAGGTCAGCGTGATGCCCAACGGTTTGTAGGCCCCCGTGTACCAATACCCGCTACCGGCAGATGCGGAGCGGACCTGCAATGGTATTGCACCGGTCGCACCGATACTGCCTGTCGTTATATTGTCGCTGCCGATTGTAAACCCACCGATTTTTCCTTTGGTAAAGGTGCAGCTCAGACCGTTGATATAGGTCGTATTGATGATGGAGGACTTGATGCTGGCCGCATCGAGTTTGGAGGCATTGATACTGCCCGCTGCAATCCGGTCGGCGGAGAGTGTCCCGGTCTTGATGCTGGATGCGTTGATGCTGACGGCATTGACCTGTGCGGCCGTCAACGTACCGGTATAGATGCCTGTAGAGCCGATATAGGTCAGCGGATGTGCGGCAAGAGTGCTGTCACTTCCCTGTGCTAGTGCAATAAAACGTTTGCGGCGTATTTCTTCCTCGACCGAAGCTGTCAGCATGCGGGGAGCCGGTGCATTCGCCTTGGTGGAACCACTTTGAAAAATCAAATCCGAGTTGTAAGCGATCTGCGGTGCTGCCGGTATGGGGGACGGACTCATCGCGTTACTGACAATCGGCTGGTCGGAATAGATATGATAGACTGCTCCGGTCGTTCCGCCGCCGCGTAAGAACACGGAGAACATACAGTTGTTCCCACATAAGGCCGCACCTGCGAACATGCGGCAATAGGATTCGGAGAGTTCATAAATGTCCCATGAATAGCTGATGCCGCCCCAGCCACCGAAATTGGCTTTCAGCAGCAGTACCAGGCCGCCCTTATGCGTGGACGTGTTCCAACTTGCCGGAGCCTGCTCGCTGTAGGCACGACGCACAAGAATGTCCCGCTTGAAATTCTGTTCACCGCCCTTGAGGATGACAGGATAGTATTTGTTCTCTTCCCCGTTGATGACAAGCCTGTAATAATACGGATAGCCGTAATTGGTTGTTTTTTCGGCCTCTATGTCATTTTTCCATAGCAGGGAAACGGCAGGGGAGAACGAGACTTTCCCCGCGGTATCCCATGATATGTTCCCCGCAGCAATCTGCCCGCTTCCGTCATTGTTCAATTTCCATTTCGTGCCATTGGTTATTGAACCGTCACTCCCCAGTACAATGTTTCCCTTACGGATGGAGGAGGCATCCACCGTCCAGCCGGCAATATTGTTCTGGGACCCGAAACGTGCGACACATGTCCCTGCACTGTTGGTCGCATACAGCCCGAAATCGCTGTCGCTGTTATAATACAATTGTACCCGTTGTCCGGTTGTCGCGCCGGAATTAAGTCCGTAAACCACCACACGCCTGTTTCCGCAGTCAAGCAGGATGTGGTTGCCGCCCAATGCGGTTGAGCCGATTGACCATCCACCGATTTTCCCTTTCGTGACATTCAGTGTCAGGGCCTCGATATTTCCGGCAGTAATGAGAGAGGCCTTCACATTGGCGATGTCCAGTTTGGAGGCGGTGATACTTCCGGCGGCAATACGGTCGGTAGAAATAGTACCTGCCGTAATCTGTGAGGCGGTGACAGTGCCGGTATAGATACCGGCCGCAGTGATTTTTGTCAGCTTCGGACAACCGTTTCCGCCCAAAGCGGTAACGATGGCATTGATCGGATTTGTCCATTGCAAAGAGACGGAAGAGGCAAAGGTGACATTGCCCGAGGCATCCCAGGATATATTGCCTCCCGCAACAGCCCCCGCCCCCGAGGCATCCAGACGCCATTTAAAACCACGGATGCCGTTTGATCCCAAAGTCATGGAGCCGGAGGCGGCGGTCATCGCCCCGGAAGTGTTGTTCTTCGCTCCCCGGCAGATGCTGTCACCGTCGACGGACCAGCTGCCAATTTTCCCTTTCGTGACATTGAGTGTCAGCGCTTCGATATTCCCGGCAGTAATAAGAGAGGCTTTCAGGGAAGCCACATCGATACGTGAGGCGGAGACCGTACCTGAAGTTATCTGTGAGGCGTCAAGCTGCACCGCCTTTACTGTACCCGCTGAAAGTTTACCGGTAAAGACACCGTCTTTGTCAATAAAGGTTGCACCTATCCAGTTCAGGCTGACACCATTTCCGAACTCCACCTTGCCGGTAGCCGCATTGTATTTGACAACCTGGTCGCCATGACCGAACTGGACATTGCCGCCGTTGTCTATAAAAAAGGTCTTGTAACCGTTCTTGAAACCATAGATGCCGTTAACCGTTTCAGAAGTGACGGTACCGGAAACTGTCCTGACAGAGAGGGGAAACTGCCCGATTGCCACACCGGTTATCGTGCCGTCACTGTTTTTGATCCCTGTAAAAATTTTTGGAGTGATGACCGTGCTGCTGCCGATAAGTGTCTTGTTGGTATTCCACTCCTTGACCCAGTCAAGCATCACCGTGTCGTTTCCATCCTTGCCGGATGCCCCTGACTTGGCCTTTGACCAGACAAATGACAGGGTGTAGGTGATTCCGGATATAATGACGGGAATAACCACAGTGCCATGATCGGCCAGTGTGGTCGTTCCTGCCGCGACCGTATAAGTTATGGTCTTGTTGCTGTTGTTGACGGATATGGAGGAGAATCCTGCCGGTCTGGTAATGTTACCGATGGAAAATCCGGTAAAACCGGAATCGCCAAGCGTGACCTTGACAGAAGAAGTGACGGATACGGCAGAAACTATCTTCCCGTCGGCATCCGCAGGAAAGATGTATTCACCGGGTGACTGGCTAAGCGTATAACCGTCCTTTTGCATGTTGATTGTCGCCTGACCGCGGGCGACCAGTATCTTTGCCATATGCTCTTTTAAGAAAAGTATAGGACAAAAAAAGGCGGCAGGTTGCCGCCAAATGGCAAGGCTCCGATTTTGCCGCACGGATGGGATAAGACCGGTTCATACCGCTTGCCATCCGTAGAAGCCCCGTTCCTTCATTACTATTTCGACACTTCACACATCAGTACGCCCTTGCCTGTCACATCGGCTTTCGATACGGTGATGGATTTGCCCGTATAAGTCTTTATGACGGATGTTCCGGCCGAGTTCCACAGTTTCCATGTGTAGGTATAGGCAGTCCCGTCATCGTCCAGTACCTCACCGTTACGATACAGCACCGCTTTGGCATCGACATCATTCCCGTTATTTTTGATGGTGAACCCTTTCTGGCTGACAAGGTCCACCGTAATGGGGTCGGACATATCCGTGAAAGAAATGATATCGCATACAACCTTGTTGGCCGAGGCGTTGCCGGCCGATGTGTCCGTGTCCTTGATGGCACATTTGAATGTCTCGAAATTCAGTACGGCATCCGCAGTAATGGTTATTTCGTTCGTAGTCCATCCTGCCGTCACGCCACGCGGATTGGTGGAAGTCAGACAGGACCATCCGGCACCGAGCATGGAATTGTAATACGGACAGGAAACCAAGGCTCCTGAATTGGCCGCCGCAGTGAGGGCCGATGTCAGCGTTATGACCTTGGTGGAGGTGTTCACTGCCGATATGGTGTACTGCACGGAACTTATTGTAATCTTTCCGCCGGCTTCCATGTTATTGGTGGAGGCCACCGTGACGGTGGTCGCACCGGTAGTAGCGGCGGCAGCCAGTGTGGTATTGGCAAAAACGGAGGAATCCTTGATTCCCCAGGCATAGGTGACATTGGTGGTATCGATGGTGGCGCCACGCCACAGGTCGCAATGCGCCTTGAGTGTGGGTACCTCGTCATTTTTGAAGACAACACCGTCGGGAGCATATGCCACGGCGGCTATCATCGCTCCGGCATTCAGATGCTGGGTAAACTGTATCTCGGAACGGAAAGGCACCTCCAGCCCGTTGGCATCGATATAAACCGCCTCGAAGGTATACCGTACCTGCGGCGTGGAAACGGTCATATGGTTGGCCTTGATGGTCAGGGCATACTTGGCGGACGCCGCACCGACAGTACAGCTGTCCTGGCCCGAAGTTATGGCCGAACCGTTCTTATACCACTTGGCGGAGCCGCTTTTAACGCCGGCTGTCAGCGTAGCCGCATTACCGACTGATGAAATCTGGTCGGTGGAGGCCTTGCCGCTGACAAACAGCGAAGGAGTGAGCACCAAAAACGGCGATGCCGCCCATGAAGGTGCATAAACGCCCGTATCCTTGTTGAATACCTGGGTGAGCGGTTGTGAAGAACCGATGAACGCCTGTAAGGAGACTGCATCATTCTGGTCAATGATGGTTACCTGTCCGCGTGCTACTTTTATTGCCATATGCTTATTGCTCTGTTGTTGATATGTCCACTTCACAGTCAAAAACGGCCTTATGCCATACATCCCTGCCGGTTATCTCAATCTCCCTGCCATAATGCGGCAGGTCATTCCATATCCTGTCGCCATCGGTATCCCTGCTTGTCCGCAACCAGCGGAAATTACCATCGGGAATGAGTGCGGTAATATCTTCACCGCCCCTGTACACTTTGGCCCGCAGAACCGTGGAAACAATGCCGTTACGGAATATCGTGCCATTTTTCGACTCCACATGAACAGTATAGGATGGCGCACCGTCATAAAGTTTGAAGAAAGTATGGGTGGCTCCAATATTTTCATTTCGGAATACAGCGGTGTAACGGAGGGTTAATACGTCACGCCCTTCCCAGCCGTGAAACGCCGGTGTCATTTCAAACACGGCGGCATTGCAGCCTGTTTCTTTCCATATTCCGTCCGATGCAAGATATTCCCATAAGCGGCTTTCCGGATTAAAGTTATATTCGGTGGGGACAAGAGGGATGCTTTCCGGCTCACATATGCCGGAGAGCTCATCCGTGAAATGGAAGGTCGTACCGCCCGTCAGGGATACGGAACGGGGCTTGAGCTGTTCCTGTGCCTCCTCGTCAAAATCTTCCCAGCGGATGGTCACGTCCCGCAGTTCGATGGCGTCCTTGCTCCATTTGAAGCGCCCTGACGCGAAATATCCCGTACCGTCGGGATTAATGACGAAAGAACCGTCACGCGAGGTTATCGAACCGTCCTCACCCAGCCTGAGCAGAGGATTCTGGATCGTTCCGCCAATACCTCCTTTCGAGAACCATGCCCCGTAATCTTCCGTGTAAGACAACACGCCATCCGTCGCTTGGTAAGGTGTCGCCGTCTTGCCCGGCTCCAATTGCGGGGCGGACAGAAGGACCGGCACCGGGGTTGCGATACCCAGTGTCATTTCAGGAGCGCCGGATTCTCGGACAGGAAAGGATACCTTATGACGTGTCCATCCCCTGCCGGCATCCACAGCCTGTTCGCCGACAAGATGCTCGTCCTGATAAAAACGGACAACCGTTGTTTCTTCCGCCTTTATCCAGATTGAAAAACAATAATAGTTGCCGGCATGGGCTTTGCGCCAACCGACATCCTGTAATGTAAGGCGGCTGTCTGATGTGACCCGTACACTCTTTCCGATACCGGCGGGAGTGGCGGTACCGACTGTCATGGATCCGCTGAAAGCACAGGAAAGGCTGTCCGGAATGACATTTTTGTGAATTTTGCCCACATAGAAAGTTGAGGAAAAACCGTTTTCATCTCCGGCGGTCAATGTTCCGGTGATGTTGACATTCCGTGTTGCGTAGAGATTCTGGAAATAGGCCCCGTAACCGTCCAGTATGCCGAATACCGGATCGATAATGCCGCAGACCTTTCCCACACGGACTTTGACCGCATCGCCGAAAGCGGACACGGAAGAGAGCCGCAGGATATTCAGGTCCGCCAACTCACACCAGTCACCCTCTGCGGTCAGGCTTTCCGTCAGATCGAGAAGCAGGCTCCGGCTATATTGTGCAGGATAGTCCACAGTGATAACCCACAATTTGTACTCCCATTCCTGCCCGGCGGACAATATATCCTCGGCATCTGATTTCTCCCGGTTGGTATAGCCGAATGAGAGGGGGATGGAGGACAAATCCCTGAAAGCCCTGATTTTGAAGGATATCAGCAGACGTTCCGGATGCCCGACCGACTCCTCCAAAGTCTGCATCAGCCCGAAAAAGGATTCTCCCGCCGGTTCCGCATTGCGGACTATCCGGACAATACGTGTCGCCTCCGCATCGTTTTCCCTGTATCCGGATTGAAGCACATGGCCACATACGGCATACTTGGATTTGTCAGGCACCCCCGCCACCCCTCCGTTCATGATCGGATAGCAAAGGGAACGCTCCGTTGCCATGCCGTCGATGACATCCATATAGGGGGCTTCGCTGTCCGAAGCCGTCAGGTACAGTGCCCCGCTACGCGCCGTATCGAACAGGTTGGTACTCCGTACGAAGTCCAGAAGCTCCCCGCTCTGCGGTTCATCGCCGTCCAGCAAAGCCCCGATAAAATAAGGCGCCTCCTTGTCGCCGACAAGCTCTGTTCCGGTTTCCGTCACGCACATCAGGGAATAGACCGCCCGTTCCCGCCCGGCATATTGCCTGCGGACGATATCCCCGACATGCAGCCCCTGTGTTTTCTGCGAGTCGGGGTCGATACGGATCTTGTATTTTGAATAACGGAATACGGACATGGGCTATGATATTTTTTCAACGGAATCTCCCGAGCAGCTGTCGCTGATCCAGAAAGAGCCGTTGGTCGCGGAAACCTTCTTTACCTCGAATTCGTAGGCGCGTAACTTGCGTCGGGCGACAACCTCGTCGAATGTGGCTATGACATTCCCCGTGGTACGGTTCTTCCGGATGGCCCAGCCGCTTCCGGCAAAGCCCGAAGAAAAGAATTCCGAAGAGACGGAGCCGAGAAAACTGCTGTCACCGTAATGCCTGATACCGCCGGAAACAGCCTGTAACCTCAACGACTCTGTCAAGTATAGGATTTTGTCTGCCAACCGGGTTGACGACGCGCAGATTCCGACATGCCCGGCAGCCTCCACCGGAACCCCGGAGGAGATGAAATCGGCATCGGTTTGGATATGGAAAGACTCACTGTAACGGTTTTGAGGGGCATGGGCACTTATGGACGGACGGTGTCCCAATACTGTGGTATGGGGGACGGTTGTCCGCACATCTTCCTTTTCGTATACAACCATGGAGGTCAGTGAAAGGGTTTCCTTATTTCCGGTAATCAAAAATCCGCCAGCCATACCCATACGCAGCCGCTTGTGAATAATTATGCCTTCATCCGAGTTGTCCACCCGGTACGAAGACAGCAGATCGGCACCATAGTTGTGACGGACAGTGAGCGAACCCGGAAAGCAGGCCCTGCCGTAGGACGAGAGCATCAGACAGTCACCGTCCACATCCGAAATGCCGGACAGCAGGCGTATTCTGGTGGTATGCCCGCTACCCAGCAACAGATCGCTTCCGATACCGCCCAGTTGTATCTTGTCATTATCAGTCCGCAGGAGTACGGGCATACCACCAATACGAAGCCCGTAACCGTCCGGAAATGAGAGAAAGCCTCCGAGGGCGACTTCCTCACCGGAAAATGAAAGCAGGCACTTTCCCTTGTCACCCAGCCTTGCCCCATATAAGGCATCCAGACCACCGCTCAAAGCCGTATTCCCGCAGACCACCAGATGACGCTGCACCGTTCCGTCCCGCATGGCCCAGTCCACTGCCGCCAGATTGGCGTTGCCCCGGTGGTATACGTCATGTCCCCCCACGGTCAGCCGTGACGGAGAAATGAACACTCCCGTTTCCCTGTTCCCGATAATCCATTCACCGCCCGAGTGTATGGAGGCATCCTGAAAATCAATGCGGGAGGCATTGAGCGTCGCCGTGTTCCTGTCCGTATCGTAACCCAATAATTGTTGTCCGCCTATATGGAGGCTGCTGCCGCCTATGTTCAGACTGCCGGTAATTTTGACGCCGTATTCAACGGCAGTCACCGCCCCATCCGTGTCGGTAATGTCCTGTGAACAGATCTCCAGAATACGGTTATTGGCGACACCCGCCTCGAAACCGTAATTCGCACGGAGTGCCCCGGTCATGTCACCGCCCGACTTCTTGAGGTATTCCAGCAACAACCCTCCATCACCCGGGTCACCTTCACCGACAACCGCCCCCGCAATGGCCGAAGCAAACCCGTAGGCCGTATTTTTTAACCTTATGCTGGTCTCGTCCCCTTCCTCGACACCGTAAGGATGGTCATCATCCTTTTTCTGCTGGGCATTGAAAAAGTTATGGTAGAGCTGCGAGTAGATGGAATAACACAGGCTCTCCTTATCAAGGCTGTCTATGTCCGGATGCAGTTGTACGTTCATTTGGTATAGCTGGTTTTAGAGAGGAACCTTTGAATGCGCGAGGTCAAAGAAATGAAATTAGGGAAATTGACAGGTGACATTGTACCCATCAAGGTGGGGGTCATCACCTTGCTGCACTCGGTCAGGAAGTCGAGCATAAGCCCGGCAAGTTCATTGCCTAATACCAACGGTTCGGTGGCATTCTCGTCACCGAGCGCCACTTTGTTGTCGGAAACCGTTACGGTCGTGGAGTTCACCTTTTGAATTATCTTGTCCGTTGTCTGCCTGACCTCCGACTTGTCTACAACGTGGGTAATGCTCTCCGCCTCAATCCCCGTGGAGGCTTCCTTGCCCTTTTTGTTCCTGACAATGGCGGTAACGGTTGTCGGCGTATAACGTGTGAAAGCCGTATTTCCCGTAGCCTCCAGCTCGTCGTAGTCCGGAGCAGAGTCACTCTCCGGGTCCAGTTCCTCCATTTCCGTTACACCGACAACGGTTTCCTTACGGGCATTCAGCCGCAGGATATCCACATGTGAGAAGTTCACCACATAGGCGTACCGGGTGGCGGCATCCATAAAAATTGTTACATCGGAAAAAAGTGCAGGCACAATCAAAAAACCGCCCTCGCTGCTTGTTGCCGCTGAAAGCAATACGCCTTTGTGGATGACAGGTTCCGCAGAGGCTGTCTCGTCCGGGTACTCACCGACATCAACGGTACCGCCATACTCGGGAAATTCCTCGTCCGACGGGTCATCATGTATTTTGGAGACATATCCATGTATCATACGGGCCGTGCCAATGCCCGACATACCTCCCGGAGCCAGACTGATACGTTCCATGCTACGGCCGAGAGCTATTTTACGGATAGCCTCACGAATAAGCAACTGATTCGACTTATCTGAAGACATTGATCTTTTTATAGAAGAATAGGTAGTTGGAATATATTCAGGTTTTCATTTTTCCTCCTCGAAAATAAAACATAAAAATAGAATTTTCTATCTTTGCGAAAAACACTTAATTATGTAATTATGGCAGGTTTTCAATCACCAATAACAATAGCGCAGGCAATAGAACGTATCCACCGGAATGAATACCTGTTGCCGGCTTTTCAGAGAGATTTTGTATGGTCGGCAGAACAGATAGAAAAGTTGTTCGACTCTCTGATGAAAGGCTACCCGATCAGTTCCATGCTGTTTTGGAAGGTAAAAGGAGGAACAAAGACTGATTTCCGGTTTTATAAGTTTCTATCAGCTTTCATACAGTATCATCGGATATGCAACGATCCGATTCCTACAGACAATATCAACGATTTTTATGCGGTATTGGACGGACAACAGCGATTGACGTCATTGTATATCGGTCTGTGCGGCAGTTATGCGTACAAGGATTATAGGAAACGTTGGGATTATTCTGAATATAATTTCCCTACCCGGCATCTATATTTCAATATATCCCGTAAATACACACAGG
Source organism: Bacteroides sp. 1_1_30 (assembly GCF_020982715.1). NCBI lineage: Bacteria > Pseudomonadati > Bacteroidota > Bacteroidia > Bacteroidales > Bacteroidaceae > Bacteroides > Bacteroides sp. 1_1_30. The sequence continues at coordinate 1,670 of NZ_JAJKHN010000064.1, read as the reverse complement.
AGGAAAGCGACAGGGAGTTTATCTTTTCCTTTGTTGACAAGAATATATCCAAGGAAAAAGATTTATTTATTGACAAGTCTAATGAAAAATGGTTCCGTGTAGGTAAGATTTTGGCTTTGCACCAGGATTACAATTATGGCATCGATGAATTTGCCGAGGACAATAACATAGACAAGGAATCCAAAAGACTGCTGAGACTGTTGGACAATGTCATCCATACCAAACTCAATATAAATTTTTACGAGGAGGATGAACAGAAACCGGACAAAGCCGTGAATATTTTTATCCGGATCAATTCCGGGGGGACCGCATTAAGTTTTTCTGATATCCTGATGTCCATTGCCATTGCCAATTGCAAACAGATGGACGCGAAGACAGAAATCAAGAATCTGGTCGAGCATGTACGTTCAAAAGGATTTAATATTTCTCACGATTTCATATTAAAATCATTCCTGTACCTGTATCATAAAGATGTGCGTTCCCTTATAACAAGTTTCAATCTGGGCTTTATTGAACTGGTGGAAAATAATTGGACGAGGATCAGGGATGCCGTTTCAAACTTGTTCGACTTGCTGAGATCTTTCGGACTGACGGATTTCACAATGACCTCATATAATGCCGCCATGCCCATACTATATTATCTTTATCACAAGGACATATATCAGGATTTTTACAAAAAGATGGGAAATAGGGAGGATTGTGAAATCATAAAAAAATGGTTGTTCTCAATTCTGCTCCGCAGGGCATTCGGAGCAAGCGCGGATTCCGTGCTTGCGCAGTCAAGAAGGGCATACACAACAGACATCACCGGCAGCTATATAAAAGAAACCGTGACCTTGTTCCCAGCAACGGAAATAAACTCGGAAATCAGGAAACTGTCGGATGTAGGTGACGATTTTATAGAAGACCTGCTTTACAGCCAGAAAGATTCACGATACAGTTTTCCAATATTGGCTATGATGTATCCGAATCTTGATTACAGAAACAATAACTTCCATCAGGACCACCTGCACCCAGCCTCTGCATACAATGATCTGGAAGAGAAAGACAAGGAAAAATATGGCTGGCAGGTCTACAATTCCATCCTGAACCTGCAGATGCTCGATGCCAATGAGAACGAGTCTAAAAACGCCAAACCATTGGAGAAGTGGGTCAGTGAACAGACCCGGAACAAGGATATGCGGAAATTCATGGAGGACCATCTTATCCCGGATACGGATCTTTCATTGTCCAATTTTTCTGATTTTATAGAAAAACGAAAGGCTATGCTGGTTCAGAGAATCAGAAAGATGATTAACTGATTGATATCAAAGGTATTTGCGGATATTGTTCTTCCTGCCGGAAGCACTCCGGTTACGAAAATATTTTTTAAGGCAGAAATCTGTTGGAGACAATGAATTTTGATTATGAATGAAAATAATGATGCTCCTTGGAGCGGAACGGAATGCAGTTTTACCCTTCCAGGAAATTTCCTGGAAGGGAAGGATGTACATTGGTGGACAATAGTGTTATTTGCGAATCCTGTACGGAATACTAAGTTGCTGCCTGTACCCTCCAATCCCGAACGTAGTCGTGACCTCCTCCACGAGATATACGCCGTTCTTGGACGGGTTACGGAAATCGATCAGTTCCACCTGTACGGCAGGAGACAGCCCGAAATCCCCGAATAT
>NZ_JAJKHN010000063.1:0-39278 GCF_020982715.1 Bacteroides sp. 1_1_30 | reverse complement strand
TAAATATAGATTGTAAACCTGTTCCGTCATATAATAAAAATTGATATAAAGTGACTTTGATTATACTCAGAAAAAGAATATGAAACTATTATGTATGAATGGGCATTTATCCGATTCGAATGATCAAATGAAGTCAGACTTTGGATTTGATTATTACCGGCTTGATAACAATAAATCATCACGTACTCTTTTCATGAAAGTTTCTATAAATGGATGCAAAAAAGGCGGAACGAGTAAGAGTAATAATCAGAAAATCAAAATCTTAATAAAAAATAATAGTCAAACAACTCGGGTTCAGTTCTCCTGTCCATTTTACGACATACTGCAAGAGATTATTAGGAATACTTTCCTGCCAGTTGGGAAGGGGGGAAACGAGGTTGTATCAGCATTTTTAACACACTCCCATACATTGAATTATAATTATACTTTTTTGATATATTCAACGAAATGTTTTAATAAATATATGTTTGTCGGAATGTTTATAAAACAGCGGTGATGAATTGGTAATCATATAATTTTCAGCAAATTTGTGTTGCTGTGCCACCAAATAATTCTTTTGATCATAAAGATAATTTTTTTTAATGTCTAACATCTGATCAAAACATTACCGAATCTTCTCGTAAACGTACAGGATCAGACCATAAATATACCAACGGAATCTAGGACAGTAGTAGAGTTATTGACTGGACCAGTCAAGATGCTTGTCGAATAACTTCATCATAACTCCCACAATAATCATGGACATAAGAGTCTCTGTATCAACGACCTGCCATTGCCATGTACCAAAATAGAAATACCCACAAACTACCGCTATGACAATTAGGGTGATATCAACTATAATTTTGGCTTTAGCAAACGAAATATTGGTAGCCTTACCAACCGCTACTACACCTAGCATAGTGCCTGAGCCGCATCGTATCTCTAAAGAGATGCCTACGGTAAACAGCACACACACCGTTAATTGTACCACCACTTTCCATAATATAGTGTTACATACTACAATTAATGTAAGACACATATTAGTCTAATTAGGATAACGAATACAAAACCAATAATAAATTGGAAAAGTTGCATCCGTGGGAAATCTCGGCGGAGAATGAGTCTCTGAAGCCCAATGAAAAGCATGTTCATTATGTAAGTATATTCTCCAATCGTAAATTGAGGAGTCATGCCATCTTCTCCAGCCAGTGTCATGACAAATGGGATGGTAGCAATCACACTGCTACCAAGATTTGACCGTACGCAAAGTGCTACTACATGTCATTATGAACAATGACACGACGAGCAATAAGTGTTGCCATAAAAACGAGATGATTCTTTCTTTCATAAAAAGACAAAATTTAACTGCATAATATATTAATTATAAGAGTTTTATAAAATTCTTTGATTTAGATATAACAAAATATTGAAAAATATAAAACCTTCTGACACCCATTATCTAATACTATATAATATTCTACTCAATTTTACTATTTCGCTATGTCTTTATTTTATGTTCATGGATATGGCAAGAGAAACAAGCAACACAGTCCAAATGATGTTGGACTGTGTTATCGGATATAATTATTTCCTGTATCCACATTTAGGACATACACCTTCCTCATTCAACGTAATACCACAAAGTGGACAACGCTGAATCTTATTTTTTGTAACGAATTCAGCAGAACCTGCATTTACTCCACTGGTGAACGTGATTTTGGCTATGTTCAGTTTATCTTTAAGAAGAGCGTATACAATCTTTATCATACCCTCCACAGTCATGGTCTCTTTTGTTACCACAAGACGCGCATCCGGGTATGCTGTGGCCAGTTCGGTTTTGAAAGCTTCACCTTTCATTGTGTTTTGAGGATGTCCATTCTTGATACCCTGTTTTTCATATACCCCAAGAATTGCGGGTAAAAGCGGATCGTCCTCCCTGAGGATTAGAGCATGGTCAAAGTTTTTTAGAACATTCCATGCTGTTTTCTGGATTTCATTACAGGGATATACCATATTTACTCCTATATTTATAGTGTCCTCCACTTCAATAGTCAGAACACCTGTATGCCCATGAAGATACTGGGCTTCTCCTCGAAAACCATAAAATCTGTGTGCATACTGTAGATCAAATGTTGCTATACTTCTCATATCAATCTTGGTTATTGGTTACTATTGCCACTGCTAGAAAAACTATGAAGTTCGTTGTAGTAAACTTTTATTTTATACTTTCCTGAACTGGAAAGACTAGATTCTATCATAACTTGATTCATAAGCTTTTAGATACTAAGAACTTTAATATCTTCCTAATATATTAATTATTATGTGCAAAGTTCGGAAATAATGATTATTATTCCATATTCCAAATATAATTATATTTGGTAAATTACGACACAAGCTATACATCTTTATTCCCTTATTTGACCTTTAACAAATGATTGTCAATCTATCCAAACATGTGGTTATCTATTGTTTCATTCAGGAATAAGCAAAAAGGAGCACTTGCTTGATAGAAATAAAACGAAAAATATTGTTTAAATTTCAATTTTATCACCAATTGTAGCCTGCATATGATTATAATAATAAAAAGAACAGAATTTAATCCGGTTGCTTTTTTAAAGCAGTACTTTCTTGGAGGTGGCGGGAGTTTCTGGTAACCAGATATATGCCCGAGAGAACCAATACGATTCCGCCCACTGCGACAGGAGTCACTTCCTCATGTAGAAATACAGACGCCCCGACCGTTGTGGCAAGAGGATTCAGATAAAGATAGTTGGATGCCTGTATCGTTCCCAGTTGTTTTACGACAATATTCCACAACAGATAACAGGCAGACGAAGCTATGACACCTAAAAAAAGGAGATTGCTCCACACTTCACTGTCCAACAATACAGCAGGCTCTGCCAGTGAGGGCAGAAAAAGGAGGGTGGGCAGAATTGTTATTATGCCATAGAAAAATATTTTTCTGGTGATAAAAGCCGGGGAATATTTTCGGATGAGATCCTGAATGACAAGACTATAAAACGCCCATGACAAGGAAGCCAAAAAGGTCAGTAAATCTCCCAAAAGTGATATCCGGAGAATGAAAGTTCCGTTGAATATCAGCAAGCCCACACCCAACAAAGCGACAACAGATCCGCATATAAAGCCTCTTGAGACCTTTTCCATCCGCACGGACACGGTCAAAACAGCTGTCAATAACGGGGCCGTGCATATGATGAAAGAAACATTTGACGCCTGTGTCAACCCTAGCGCCATGTTCTGTAAAAAGAAAAACAGGGAACCACCCAATACTCCGCCGCCCATCAGGCATAGCTCATCTTTCAGATTACGGGCAAAAAGACAGTGAGAAGAGATAGGACAAACCACAATATAAGCCAGCAGAAAACGGAAGAAGAAAATCTCCTGGGGAGACAGACCGTGAACTATTAGCACTTTGGTAGAAATAAAAGTCATTCCCCATACTGCGACGACCATAATAGCGGTCAGATGATAAAATATATGTTTCATTACAATTATTACAATTAAAATATCTTTAATTTTGATATGTGCTTTTTGCTTACAAATAATATTAATATTCCTCGGATGGATATCTAGGAACGGACTTCCATCCATCTCGATCTGTATGACAACAGGCTTTTTCAATCCACACCGGTTCAAGGCATAAGTCTGAATGGATATAATTAATACTTCCATATAGTTTACCGAATACAAAAAGCAAACAGATTTTAATATATCCACATTAAAGCGGTGTGAAAATAATAAAATAATGAAAGGCAAACACAGATGGGGACAGGTATTTTCAAAATATGTCTCAAATATAGTAGATATTGTCTACTTTAATAGAATTGAGATATACATAACCTATCGAAACTTATAATGGAAAGTTTGATTGTATCCCCAAAAGGCAAATTATCGGTAATTATAAGCATCTGACTCCTTTTCATAACTATAGTTGGTGAATCTGCCATACCTTATCCAATTCCCTACCAACAGATTCCGATCAGTATCCATAAAAAAACAGAGGAGATCCTTCATGTGGAAGGGTAGTCCGGTTTTAGTAGTAAACTTTTACGTATGTTATACAGCATTCATTTTTACAAGTTGTGGAGTTTTTTATATCCGTCACGAAAGTTTGCGGGGGATGTCCCTGACTCCTTCTTGAAGAACTTCCCGAAAGATGACTGGTCCGAAAACCCTAATTGTTCCGCAATCTCCTTTACTGTCAGATCCGTAAAAATCAACAAACGTCTGGCATCCCTATATAGTACTTCCTTTATATAGTCATTCACAGTTTTTCCAGAAACCTGGCGTATCATCCTTGACAGATAGGTACGGGAGACATTCAGAGAGGTAGCGTAGAACAGAAGCTCATGCTCTTTCCGGTAATTTTCAGCCAGTAATTTTCTAAAAAGACGGAATATCGTATCGGCACGGCTGACCCGACCGGCAGAATGCACGTTCCGGATATGGAAGATTTCTGTTATTTGCAATAACAAGAAGTTTCCCAAAGAACGGGTCATTTCCACAGGATGGTCAGAAGTGAGGTAGTGGAATGTCAGTTCCAATGTCTTGCGTATATATCCGGCATCGCTGTCCTCCAGCCGTAAGATATATGTCGTATAGCTGCTGTTATAAAGCTGCTTGTATACATAGTTCCCTACGGAAAGGGAGTCGAAAAAGAAAGGATCCATGCACAGGCCACATGAACCGAAATCAAAACTTTTTTTTACTAATTCCAGGGACATTCCTGGAGCGACAAGAAGCATGTCCCCCTTTCCTACAACATGGGAATGACAGTCAACTACAAATTCTGCTGTCCCGCCTTCCACCAATATATAAAAGAAAGCACCGGCACGAAGCATCTTATTACTGTACTTGTCAAAAAAGAATTCAATATTCAGGATATAGACCCCTTTATCGTATGTGGTGACCGTCTGCATTTCCTGCACCAGAGCCGACAATGTTTCTTTAGCATGATCCATAAGCACAAACTATTTCTATATTTTTCTAAAGTAACCATTTCATCCGTAAACTTGGATAAAAGCCTGATATCCAATGAGCGGATATGAAAACATCAGCAAGATACAAAGAAAGGATCAGATATACAAGAAAAGCCAAACTATAAATAATATATTGTGTGGTGTTGGAAAATGATGGCATCGGCATTCATTAGAAAAGAAGCTGGTATAAAAGCTAGTCATCTTGTTATATCGCACCACGAAAAGTGTTGTAATTGACTAAGTTTTGTTCTTTTAAGAACAGATAAATTAGGTATAAGCTTACTACCTTTGCAATCAATAAACCAAGATGGGGAGTATGCAGACCTCCATTAAAAATTATTTAACTATAAAAACATAAAGTAATGAGTAGTATCAAACCTATTAGAGATCCCAAGACGGATCATTTGCTGACACCGGAAAACTCCGCATTGTTAATCATCGATTATCAGCCTATACAGGTTCATTCCATCACTTCCATGGACAGAAGGGAGCTGGTGGAAAATATATCCAATATCTGTCGTGTGGCCAAAGGATTCAATGTCCCTGTTATATTGACTACGGTGAATGTTGCCACCGGCCTTAACCAGCCTACCATCCCCCAAATAAAAAAGGCTCTTCCAGGGCAACCTGAAATTGACAGGACTTCTGTCAATTCATGGGAGGACAAGGAGTTCCAGGAAGCAGTCAAGGCACTCGGCAGAAAGAAGCTTGTGGTTTGTGCGCTATGGACAGAGGTCTGTCTCTGTTTTCCAGCCTTGGATCTTTTGAAAGAGGGCTATGAGGTATATACTATTGTTGACGCTGTCGGCGGAACATCCAGACTGGCTCATGAAACAGCCCTCAGACGGATGGAGCAGGCTGGAGTTCAGCTGACTTCCGTAACCCAGTATATCTGTGAACTGCAAAGGGACTGGAACCGCAAAGAAACCGTTCCTGTTTTCTTCCAGGGGCTGTTGGATAACGGATCGTTTTTTGTGGAAACACTCAAAGAAAAATAGTATAACAGACAGAAAAGTGTCCGGTTATAAAAGAATGAAGACGGATGTTATCCTTTGTATAAAAGAATAACATCCGCTTTCCTGAAATATCCAGTTTATGAAAAATATTTTATTGTTCCTATTGTTTATGACAGCCACTAGTATCAATGCGCAGACAGTTATGTGGACTGACGATCCCGAACATACCCGTATCGGTTTTGAAGTGAAGCATGCGGGGCTCTCCTTTGTCAGCGGATATTTCTCAGACTTTGACATTACCGTAAGGCAGGAGAATGGTGATTGCACGAATACGGATATCCGGGTGGAAGTCCGGACGGCAAGTGTGAGCACAGGAGTGGAAGCCAGGAATAAACATCTGCGTTCATCCGATTTTTTTGATGTGGAGAGATTCCCCATAATGGTGTTTAAAAGTACGGGAATGAAGAGGATGAATGCAGATAGAGGCGAAATATATGGAGAACTCACTCTCCACGGAATCACCCAAAAGGTACGGTTTGATGTGATGTTTATGGGCAGAAAGGAAAGTCCGGTGTCCGGTAAAGATACGGCAGGTTTTCGTCTCCAGAGTGTGATCAGATGCTCGGATTTCCAATTAGCCTCCAAATATATTCCGTCTATGATCTCGGATAACGTACGGATTGTCGTGGACTGTGAATTCTCACCAGTGTAGGAAGAATGGGACATATAGTCAAAAAAACGGCACCATTATTAAAAATAATCAACAGCACCAGCTAAATTACATATTCCGGAGCCAATTTCTCTTATAGATAATTATATTTTACAACCCATTCTTCCATAGATTGAAAAATAATTAATATTAAAATAACAGTAATATGAAAAAAAGAAAAGTGACACAGATTGTGAGAGGACGAAACACTGTTGACGGGGCAGGTGTGCATCTGCGCCGAATATTAGGAGAGCAGACGGTTCATGATTTTGACCCGTTTCTGATGCTTGACGGTTTTGACTCCACCAATCCTCAGGATTATATAAAGGGATTTCCCTGGCATCCGCATCGCGGAATAGAAACCGTAACCTATCTTGTCAGTGGAACAATGAAACATGAGGACAGCCTGGGAAACAAGGGGGTGATCCAGTCCATGGGATGCCAGTGGATGACAGCCGGTTCAGGAATACTCCATCAGGAGATGCCGCAGCCATCGGAAAGGATGCTCGGATGTCAGCTATGGGTCAATTTGCCCGCAGCAAAAAAAATGGTTCCGCCGGCATACAGGGACATTAGCCCGGATGACATTCCGGTAGTGATGTCCGACAAGGCAACAGTCCGGATTTTATCAGGCAGTCATCGGGGGGTACGGGGAGCCTTGGACGGCTCGTATGTTCAGATAACATATTTGGATGTAACTTTACCTGCTGACGCCTCATGGAAGTATGGCGAGACCCCTGACGATGATACCCTGTTTCTCTATTTGCTGGAAGGTACGCTTTTCCCCGAAGTGGAACAGCCGTTGGCGGAGAGTAAGGGATGTGCCATATTGTATTCTGTTCCCACTCCCGGGGAAGATACGGATAGGCCGGTGGAGGTGAAAGCCGGACCGGAAGGTGCACGTTTCCTTCTGTTGTCAGCTCCTCCCCTGAAAGAACCGGTTGTCTGGGGAGGTCCCATAGTGATGAACAGCCGGGAGGAACTGGAGGAATCCTTTAAAGAATTGAGAAACGGGACATTCATCAAATAAACAGTTCTATTTTACCGAGACAACCGCCTCTCCGATGGATACGGGTATGAAATGGTAGACTCATGACGGCCGTGGTTATATTCCATGCCGTTATCGGTCATGTTAAAAATCTATATTTCCACTGTTATTCGGATTCCGCCCGTCTTTTTAAATTGTTTCATAGCGGGCGGTCCAATGTTCCGTTTGACAGATCCTTGGGAAATAACCATTTATAGGTATTGCATGAATTTGCAGAATCCATTATTTTTGCGGTGTGGATAGAATAACAAAACATAGAACAGCCATAGCATATCTACTGTTGCTGAGCGTGATGCCTTTCTTTTTTGTGAAAGCCTTTCATGTTCATGAGGAGTCTGTTGCCCACCATGGGCAACAGACTCCTCATCATGATTCAGCAGACAAATGTGCTATCTGTCTTTTCACTTTATCCTCATTTACCGAAGCGGAGAGTTTGGAATACAACCATACACTGACTGTAAAGCCTGTCGAATATCTCTTTCTGGAGGAGCAGGACGTCACTGCCACTGTTCTCCTTTTGTCTCTTCGCGCTCCTCCTGTCCGGATGTCATATTCTCCATGGATTACATGCATTATGTGATGACATGTAAAGGGCTATTATGCCTATTGATTATCCTGAACAATTTATAATTCGATGACGCTTTTATAAAATATGACATTTCATGCATATTCCCGATATGTGTGTCTGTTCCTTACCTGTCTGTATATGGTATATTCTGCACATATGCATGCACAGGAATACCGGCAGCGATCAGACACAACCAGGACCCTGCTGATTATAGACGGGGAAACCGGAAACCCTATTGAAGGAGCCGGTGTATTAGCCGGCGGGCAGGTGCTTGTCAGCTTATCCGAAGGAACGGTAACTATTCCTTCAAGGAATTCCGCGGATACAGTCCTTGTACAGAGTCTGGGGTATAAATCTCAATATATATCCTTGAAGGATGTGTTTAAAAGAAAGAACACCTATACGATACGTCTTTCTCCGGAAATGACGACATTGGGGGAAGTCATCATTACCGGTGAACGTTCCGGAATAACCCGAAATGCAGTGAGCGAGCAAATCCCATCCCCTGCAATCAATCATGCGTTGGGGACCTCCCTGAGTGCCCTGCTCGAACAGGTCAGTGGTGTAAGCTCCATCAGTACGGGAACGGCAATAGCCAAACCCGTCATCCAGGGGATGTATGGCAACCGGATACTGATCATCAACAATGGCACCCGCCAGACAGGGCAACAATGGGGGGCCGATCATGCTCCGGAAGTGGATATGAACGGTAGCAATTCTATCCAGGTGGTGAAAGGTTCCGATGCGGTACGGTATGGTTCAGAGGCCTTGGGGGGAATCATAGTCATGGAACAGGCCTCCCTGCCTTTCCGTGAAACGTCCTTAAAAGGAAAGGGTTCCATGCTTTATGGTAGCAATGGACACCGTTACGTCTTTACCGGACAGATAGAAGGCGCCTTCCCTTTTCTCCGTGACATTGCCTGGCGTGTACAGGGAACCTACTCGAATTCAGGTGACCGATCCACCGCGAACTATCTTCTTAACAACACCGGAATCAGGGAACTGCATACCTCCGCCTCACTCGGCTATGATCGTGGCCGTTTAAGAATAGAAGGTTTCTACAGCCGCTTTTATAACCGCACGGGGGTAATGCTCAGTGCCCAGATGGGGAGTGAGGATCTGCTGGCGGAACGTATCCGGCTGGGACGTCCCCTGCATACGGACCCCTTCGACCGAAGTATCACATATCCATATCAGGAGGTTACCCATCAGACAGCCGTTGGCAAAATAAAAATCAGCATGGAGAATGCTGGAAATCTTTATTGGCAGAGTTCCTGGCAGAAAGACGACCGACAGGAAAACCGTATCCGCCGCCTAGGCTCCGAAATCCCGGCTGTTTCCCTGCACCTGCATTCTTTTCAAAATTCCCTCCGGTGGAAGTTGAATTATAATTCATGGCAAACGGAGGTTGGGGGACAAATCATGTTCATAGACAATCACAGCCGGGCAGGGACAGGCGTCGTCCCCGTCATTCCCAACTACACGGAGACACAGGCAGGAATATATGGCATTGGAAAGTATAATTACAGCAAGGGAGGAGTTGAAGCAGGCGTCCGCTTTGACGGACAGGAAACCCGTGCCAGCGGTTATGACTGGACTGGAAATCCCTATGGGGGAACAAGGAAGTTCAATAACATATCATACAGTCTGGGAGCCCATCACCTTTTTTCTGGACACTGGAAACTTACCACCAATTTCGGGATGGCCTGGAGAGCTCCCCACGTGTATGAGCTGTATAGCAATGGGAATGAGCTCGGATCAGGAATGTTTGTTAGGGGGGATTCAGCCATGCGTTCCGAGAGAAGCTACAAATGGATATCTTCTGTCAGTTATAGCGGCAAGGTGTTCAGTGCCCGTGTGGACGGTTATCTGCAATGGATAAGTGGCTATATCTATGATGAGCCGAAGAAAGAGACTGTCACGGTCATTTCAGGAGCATATCCCGTATTTCAATACAGGCAGACCCCAGCCTTCTTCCGCGGAATGGACTTTGACTTTCACTTCACGCCGGCAGGTTCATGGGATTACCATCTGACCGCATCCTTTATACGGGCAAACGAACGGACAACAGGAAATTATCTTCCCTATATCCCCCCCTTCCGTCTCAACCATGAGCTTTCATGGAACCACAAAACCCGGTCGCATTTCCGGTTGCGTCTAGGCATACGGCACCGTTTCGTGGCAAAACAGACCCGGTTTGACCCGGATATGGATCTTATCCCGTACACTCCTCCGGCATACCATCTTTTTGGAGCCGATGTGGATCTGGAATGTTCCGTAAGATGCGGACACATACTACGGTTCATGATATCGGCAGACAACATTCTGAACAAGGAATATAAAGAATACACCAACCGTTCGCGTTACTATGCACACGATATGGGGCGCGATGTACGTTGTAGTGTGAACTGGAGTTTTTGATTTATAACGAACCATAATACTAACCATTATTAATCACAAGTAAAATGAGAACAAGTTTATGTAAAATCGCATTAATGCTCCTGATGGGGACATCTCTTGCCCTGTTGTTTGATTCATGCAGTAAAGATCCTGTAACTCCTGAAAACGAGACACAAAACAAATTGCATGAGGACCCATCAAAAATGACTGTTTGCCTGGTAGAATGCCACCTGCATGCAGACTGGAATGAAATACAGAAAGTCGGTGGCCCTCATCAGAATCCGGAATCTCCAGCCAGACACATGAAACGTATTCAAGAAATAACCTACGAACTGAAGACCGGGCAGGGATGGACACTCGCCGAAGGCAGTCAGAGCAGGTTCTACGTGCAGAAAAACGGAGAATTCACTACGGGGGGCAAGTTTACTCCGGCCCCCGTTTATCTGATGTTCATCTATTACTACAACGCTAAAGGGGAGTTGATGAACAACCAGTTTGTAGAAAACGGACAGGATAATATCCACCAGCATTTCTTCACACCGGAAAATGTCAGGCCGACCTTTGACGGACAGGCGGAGGCTGATGACAATGATGCGCGGACGCTGGTGGATTATCTCTATGTGGACACCACCCCCTGGAATAAGACCAAACATGGCAAGGAGGCTGAGATAACGGGGAGCGGCAACCCGATAGGGCTGAAAGGGGTCATCCGTTTTTTGAAGGACCGTAAGGAGTTCGACCTGAAAATCCGCCTTTATCACGGTTACAAATCCAAGACCAATCCTGAGACAGGAACTTTTGACCCGTTCTACAAGCCTTCCGGAATATTGATCCAGCGCGGCACATGGGATATCAACCTGAGCATTCCGGTAGTGGTGTTCTGGAATCGCGATGAGTATGTTGACGTGGAAGAGGACACCAACGTCAACCAAATCGAAGAGGATGGTCTTGATGAAAAAAGCAACCGTACCGTGCATTCCATCATGAAAACCTTCAATCTTACATGGGAAGAGGCGCTTGAGGAATTCATTACTTATACCTATAAGGCAGGAGATACTGAAGGAGGGGCTATCTGGCTATAGGTCTCCTGTAAGAATTATAATCACAACAGATTGATTTATAGATTTATAATATTTAATTTATTAAACATTTGGAATTATGAGATTTAACAGATTCAATCTTTTATTGGTAGCAACAGCTATAATAATGGCAATGTCAGGCTGTGCCGGATCACAGAAAAAAAACACACAGTTAGAAAAAGAAAGCGCCACTATGGGTGCCGATACAGCCAACACCGGAAGTGGAAATTATTATGGAATCTACGAGGGCACACTGCCCTGCGCCGATTGCGGTGGTATCAGGACAACACTGAAAATCAACAGTGATACAACTTACGAACTGCGAAGTGAATATTTGGGAAAGAAGGACGGCATCTTTGAAGAAAGCGGCATTTATAACATCGTGAGTGAAAATATCATAGAACTGGTAACTCCTTCTTCCGGGGAGAAGACGTTCTATAAAATTCTCGATGGTGCAGTCGCATTGTCTGACAGTCTGGGGACGCTCAACAGCGGTGAATTGGCTGAACATTATATCTTGAAAAAACAATAAGGGGTGCTGCATCATCCGGATCTGATGATGAAGAATCGGCCGCATATACTGCCCAAACCGGTTCTTCATCTTTTTTTAATTCAGTTTTTACAAGTCAAGATAGAGCACGACTCCTGAAAAACAGTACATCACAAACGGGTGCATATCACTGCACTCTTAGGGATACCGGACTAAAAAACAAGCATGTGGGATATATTAATCTGTTCTATGAAACGATATTATAGGTCAGTTCTCATCAGATGTCGGGTATCGGAATATAATCGTCTGTACATATGCCCTTCCCTGTTTTATCATATGGCTTTTGATATATAAAAGAAGGATAAAACGCTCCCATACTTTTATAAAAGAAACAAACGGACCCTTTAGGACCCGTTTGTAGTGTTAGCATACAAATGAACGGAACATGTTTTGTCTCGCGACAAAAACATTCGCAATCAGTCAGAAATGAATGTCCGATGAACATCAGATCACTAATGTTAAAACTTAAAGAAAATAAAGGGGAAGTCCATGCATAAGGGGTGTATACAAGACTTTCCCAGATATTCCCGCAGTCTTCAAATATTGCCTAAAACAGTGGATTGGGGATTCTTGTTTCACAACAAAGTTCTTGATAAATTTATTCCATCCTAATATTTGAAAAACTGTTCAACTATTTGACTGGTACAAAGATAATACAAATAAAAACAGTTGGTGTTTGATTTTGTTGCTTTTGTCTGAAAACAAAAATAAAATGTCTGTTATTTATAATAAACAATGAATAAAAATTATTTCATCGGAATTCTACTCTTAATTTCATAATGTGTATTATAACACTTCAACACAATCCCTGATGTATATCAGTACCTTGAATCGTATTGGAAAATATAAATTCACACAAAGAATGCGTTATCATTTCTATCCATTATCAACATGTTAGTACAGTTTTTGGAAACGTTCAATAGGACTCTGACAACAGTTACAAAATATGTATATGATCCTATTTCTCACTACTCTCCAGTGTAATCATTTGTTGTCGGGCCTGTTCTAAAGATATATAGGGAGGCTGACGTTACAGAGAAAATCCAATAAGAATAAATTTATCCACAGCCTTGTTTCCATTTCGATACCTGTCATATTATTTTCACCGAAAAAGACCGGGTATGCTATGAAATATTGCAAATATTCCCCTGATTTGAGTTTCAAGTTAAACACATCGCAAGTATTTAATAATTTCAACAAAACAGGTGGAACAGATCTTGCGAAAAAGGCTGTTCCACCCAAATACATAAGGCTCTATTGGTTCTTCTTAATGAATTTCATATTGATCAGCCGACTTTCCCCACCGGAAGTATATTCGTTCTTCCCCCATAAAATGAACCCTCTGGTTATGACAGGATTACCGGCACTATCTTGCCATGTATTATCAATCACCCCATCAGGAATCATGGCGAATTCAATATTCTTTTTGTCGCCATTCCACCTGCTCTTCACACCGAATCTGCTATCAGGCCACAACTGTCCTGTACCTTGTCCTTCCCACGCAGCCAACCATACATCCTGATTGTCCGCTTTGTGAAGTTGCTGCGATTTGATGGCTATTCCTGGTTGTCCGGAATCAAACAGGACAGTAATGTCAAAAGCCAGCCCTTTAAGAACAAAAGTTCTTCCTGCCTCCTTTTCAACCAATTTCACATCTGTTCTGAGTTTCTCAGAACCAACCCATCTGGTATATTCCAATGTATAGTTTCCAGGAATCAATTCGTAAGAAAGAGGTGGTGCCACCTGTCTGAACACCACTTCTTTATTATAATAAGTACCGGCTGTGATATTTACCGTACAGGAACGTGTATCATCGTATATTCCCAGTGCGGCTGATTTAAAATAAATAGAATCACCCTTGATTTCATAAGAGAGCCATGAAGGGTCAACACCCGTTATTTTATATTCCTGATCTGTTTTCCATAAAAAGCCCTTGCTTCCCCCATGCTCTTGAAAATCATATGAATAAACATCTACAATGGATATGATACCCAGCTGTGTTATCGGAACCTGCTGAATTTCATCTCCATAAGTCAGCAGAACCATTGTCGTCCTTGACTCATAACCGGGATTGGCTGAAGCTGTCAGGCGCACCTGGGAACCCGACACCTCAGACGTCAGCCAGGTATCTTTGGAATGTGCCTCCACTCCATCCACATTGGTCTGTATCACAACACTCCCCCCTGTATAATCTATATCCGTATCGGTCCGTACGACCTGAAAGTACTGATTATCTTCTGTTTCAGTTCCTTTATCCGAACATGAAAAAAGAAAAAACAATCCGATCATGCATAGGCTGAATAATGGCAAACTATGTCTCTTTTCTTTCATTGCATTTCCTCCTATTACTTTTTGGTCAGTTTTAAATTTTGAAAACGGGAGTCACCGTATTCCTTGTATTCTCCGCCTGCCGTATTCCACAGTATAAAAGCGTCGGCATAGATTCTTTTGCCCTCGACAAACCATTCATATCCGTTGTCCACCAGCTCAAGGACAAAGTTCTCATCATCCCCGTTCCAGCGGGTAATGAGACCATAACCAGTGCTCCACGTCAGATTTCCCAGCTGCGAGCACCATATGGCCAACCGTATATCCGGAGAGATTTTCAACTGTTGGCTGTTCAGTTCCAACGCTCCCTTCTTGGAATTATAAGTAAGCCTTACATCAAAAGGAAGCCCTTTCATCAGAATACCTCCATTGGGTTGTTTGCTGATAGAAACATCCGTTTTCTTACCGGTATAAGACAATGCATATTCACCCAAAAACTGTTCTTCCCTCAAGCCCAAAGGATCGGCAATCAATTCCAGTCGCGTGGTTCCATCAGGACTGGAAAATGTCTTTTCATCAGCATTCCATACAAGCTTCTCCACTCTCTGTCCGTCAAGTTCTATTGGCGCATACAGTCTGACTCCCTTGTCGGTAAACATAAAGGAAAATTTTGTCTGCTTGTCTCCTTGGGTAAGCATGAAATATTGGGAAGTTATCACATCACCCGTGACAGGCTTACCTGCAAAGGTCCCTTTCAATCCGCTGACTGCGGCAATATTCTGGTAACTCATTCGATTCTCCTTGGCTTTCTGCAGATATACCTCTGCCGGTTCCTTCAAGGCATACATATGTATGGCAGAACCATGCTTTTTCCCATACATTAAAATTTCGGATTCCGTGGTCGAATGTAAAATAAACTCATAGTCTCCCAGAAGTCCTTTTCCCTGCCCGTCACCGTCACTGATATCTGAGTCAGAGAAATAATGGAAGAGCTCATTATAGGTATCAAAATTCAAGGTTGCCCCCATATCCTTCTTCAAGGAATAAAGACTTGTCACCGACTTGCCCACATCATCCGACAAACTGGAAAGAAAAGTGGCATACCCGTCCCGTGAGAAAGAGACGGCCAGGGCATAACCGCCAAAAGCCTGATTGGTGCCTCCGGGAAAATATTCCATAGCCCAGCCATATTGAGGGGAAGAGAGCAATTCTCTATATTTCAAGATCTCATTTTCTATACGCTGTGACGCAGAACTGTCGAAATAGTCATCAATTTCAGTTTTGCAAGACACGAAAGCGCATATACCCAACAGCAGAAAAAGCTGCATATACAATCTATTTTTCATGGTCTTATTTGTTGTCATATTGTAAAATATTAATCAAATTAGCATTATGGATATGACAGTGGTCTGGATGCTGGTCCATCTCCTCCAAGGCATGTGCCCATTGTCCGCGCAACTGTTCTTCCAGCAGTTGGAATGCAGC
Source organism: Bacteroides sp. 1_1_30 (assembly GCF_020982715.1). Classification (NCBI taxonomy): domain Bacteria; kingdom Pseudomonadati; phylum Bacteroidota; class Bacteroidia; order Bacteroidales; family Bacteroidaceae; genus Bacteroides; species Bacteroides sp. 1_1_30. The sequence goes on along the minus strand of NZ_JAJKHN010000063.1, from coordinate 23,236 downwards.
CTTGGTTGTAGCTCGGCTGTTTGCAGGAACCGGGAGCCATTCGGGTTCCAACAGTTCCATCTGTATCACTTCATTCATCCTGCGGCGCACTACCGCTTTCAGCCGGTCCATATCAATTTTCCAAACCTCAAGCATATACTGCTTCATTATGCCTACTTTCTGGTTCAGTTTGGCACGTCCCTGTTCACCGGCCGCTTCGAATACGGCATTCCACTCCTCATCTGTAAAGGTCACATAACAACATGTGACTTCGGTTATATCCTCTACGGGCATGCTGCCGGCATAATCCGTAATGAATCCAAGACTGGCATAGTCTGCAAGTTCATGCCTGTTGTGCCATCCTGAAGGACGGTAGTCCTCGGCACTGATCAGATTGTATTCCTGCGGATAATTGATATCCTGTTGTAATATATGGGTGAATTCGTGATGCATGGTCTTAAAAAACCATTTGTTCATATTCTCGATATCTTTGGGATTAAGCCAGTTTGTCATGTAAAGAGTTATCTTGAGCCCGCCTTCGGCCGTACCGAGCGTAATCGTTCCGTCTCCATTCCATGCAGCCGACCCCACTATATGCAGAATGGCCGGAGCATGTTTTCTCATAAAGTCTATACCTGCCACCTCCACATAGGCTTCCAGCCAAACATGCTTTATGATTTTCGCAAGCCTCATGCTTTGCAGAAGATCTGCCGGTGCCAGATTCTTGGAGAAGTCAGATTCAATATCTTCCAAACGATATTTATAATCAATATTGTAAGTTTCCACATAGTTCGTAGTCAACCATTTGTCAAATTCACTTTTAGGTTCAGAGGAAGTGTTGAAAATGCTCTTGGAACGGTCCAAATCCTCTTCATCGCATGAGAAAAGCAACATTGCAATTGCGATGCCCATCAGAATGTATATCAACTTATTCATAATTCATTCTTTTATATTGTTACAAAACCTTATCGTGGATTGGCAGGTAATCCTGCCGCGGTCACCGCTTGCGGTAACTGTATCACCCTCCTGAGATCTCCGGCAGGTAATACAACCGGCTCTTTCTCCTCCACATTATGTATCACTTCTATGCCGAAGCGGCGTATATCCAACCATCTCAAACCGCTGAATACTGTTTCAATACGCCGTGCGTGCAATACAGCCTGGAGCATTTTTTCTTGCACTCCATCTTCAACGGGGAATGTTGCATTGAACGGCTTTACCAACAAGAGCCACGGACTCAGCTCCCCCTTGGCAAGAGCCTGTTTGTCGGCCGCTTCTCTGGCCGTATAGTAATCAACAATTTCGGAGGATGTTGCCCCCTTCCCGCCTTTCTTGACATACCAGAAAGAGAGATCCCGCGCCGCATCATTGTAACGCTTCAACATGGCGTTGGCCTCGGCCCGGCATAACAACGTTTCATCCACAGTAAATACCATCTGTACTACGTGGGGCTGGCCGGTCTGTGCTGTCTCGTTCGTCACCTCGAATATCTCATTATACTTTGGCTGTGACTTGACAGGATATCCTGAAGAATGAAAGAGCAGGTCGAAATCCGGCAAGGCTTTACCCCATGGACCACTCGAACGGTAAATCAACAGATTCACTATATTATCGGAATTGCCGTACCGTTGGGATGTATAGTTTCTTCCCCACATGGACCGCAACGCCACCAAAAGTAAGTTGGCAGGCTCATCCTTGCTGATAAACCTGTCGCGCCATTCACTGGATTGTGTCAATACTGTATAACTTTTTAAATTTCGCAGAGAAGATGAAGGATCTTCATCAATAGCTTCTTCCGCATATACCAATGCCTGTTCATACTTGCCATAAAACAGATAAAAACGACAGGCAAGGGCCGCTGCGGCCCTTTTGTTGAAATGATAGAGAGGGACAGCATAAGAGTTGTCATTAATCAAGGGAAAGCCTTCTTCTATATCACGGGCAATCTTTTCATATACGGAAGCGACCGTCCCCCTGTCATATAGCTTTCCGATAACCGTCTCCGGTTCTTCCACATAAGGAATTCCCATATCAGATATCGCGGAACTTTCACGATACGGCTGGCAGAAAGTGTTGACCAACAAGAAATGGGCATAAGCCCTGCATAAAAGGGCCTCTCCCCTTTGCGGATCATTTCCGGAGCCAGAACCAAGTGCCCTGATAGCGTCCAAAGCCTGGTTGGCTGCTGCAATCGCACCGTAACAACTGTTCCACAATGCTTCGGGAGCATCCCAGTCCGTCTCACTGATGTCTTCCCAAAAATAATTCTCGACAATCATACGCGCCGGATCTCCAAACCGGCGTCCGTTATCCATCACATTATCCGTACGGTGTTCATAAATCATCATCGGATCAACATTGGGATAGGCCGATACTAAAAGCTCATTGATCTTCTGATTACTGTTGATCTCGGCCCGTTTATCCGGCATCTTGTCCAGAAAATCGTCACAGGAAGTTGTGACACACAATGCAGCGAGCATACAAACTGTATGATATACTTTTCTCATTTGAAAATCGATTTTAAATCAATACTTAATTATCTTATGTTTTAGAATCCCAAACGCAATGTACAGGTAAACTGCTTGGGGACAGGGGCCGATACTCCTCCCGAACGGAAAAATTCAGGATCCTGGCCGTTAAGCTTCCTATCCGAATAAATCAGGAACAGATTGGTAGCCTGAACCTTTATGGAAGCGGACTTCAACAATTTCCCCTCAAGCAAAGAGCCCGGCAGGGAGTAGGTCAGAGAGATTTCCTTCATCCTGACAAATCCGCCATCGGCAACACGGGCCGTCGAATAGTTGTAGGCATTGTATCCTAAATTCAAATTGGAATATAGTTGGTGATGCCTGCGGGCAGAGATGACAGGAATATCCGTCCTCTTCTCATCACCGGGAACCCTCCAACGGTTTTTAAAATCTTTGGGGGTGGCGTCAAGATCATTGTATGTACTCCTAAAGACAGGATCCAACCGTACTTTATTTCCTGCAGAGTAGGTGACAAAGATATTCAATTTCCAATTCTTATAAGAAAAAACATTCCCTAAACTTCCCGTAATGGTAGGATCCGTAGGACCTTCATACTTAAGGAAATCCAAATGTTCCCTCTCTTGGAAATTCAACGCGCCATAATTGTTCTTGTTTACCAGTACTCTCCGGTTGTCCTTGTCGGAAATTTCAAACATGGGAAAGCCCTGTTCATCCAGCCCCACAAACGGAATGGAAAACAATCCCCTGTGCGGATACCCCTCCCGTGTGAATCCGCTTCCTGAAACGAGAGCGAACATGTAGGAGCGGGTATTGAGTTCCGTCACCTCCGTCCTGCTCAAACCGAAAATCAGATCGGTACTCCATCCGAAATCCTTGTTTTTTATATTCTTGGTAGAAAGGGTAAATTCAAAACCGTGTGATTTCATGGAAGCAACATTCCCCATACGGTTGACCTGTCCTCCTGCACCTTGTGTACTGGTCCAGCCTATAAGGTCAAAATTGTTTCTCTTATACCAGTCGGCCGCCAGATTTATACGGTTATCCAGAAATCCCATATCAACGCCTATGTTCAACTCATGTTTCTTTTCATAGGTAAGGGATGAATTTTCCAAGTCGGATATTCTCAAACCGGACTCCGCCACACCGGCAGAAGGACGCCATGGATTGTAACTGTTGATGACGACGCGTGAGTTTGTCACCCAGGTAGGACCAGCATCTGCCGTAAGCGAGTAAGAGGCTTTCAAGGTCAAAAAAGAAAAAGCAGGCTGGAGTTTCTTGAAAAACTCTTCCTCGTGCATGTTCCAGGCTACCGCCACATTCCATGTGGGCAACCAGCGTGCAGAACGGGCCTTACCCAGACGGTTGCTGCCTTCATAACGCAACGTACCGGTCAGCGTATACCTTCTCTTGTACGAATAGGTTCCTGTAGCAAAAAATGCGATCTGGCGGTTGAGCGTGTTGCTCACGCCATAATAATTCGTATTACGTTCCCGCATTCTTTTAAAGGCCAGATAATCGAAAAATGGAAGTTCACCGTTGTCATACTGCATTCCCCAGCCTTCGGACCAGTCACTGCTACGCTCCTGGGAGTTCACTTCAGCTCCCGCATAGGAGTTCAGAATATGGGTTTCATTAAACTCCCGGTTATAGGTAGCCGCCAGACGGAAGTCATAACTGAGCATTTTATACTCGTTCTTATTGTAAAATCCTCCTTTAGGAAGAACACTCTGTGGCAAGGTGTTAGGTTTCTCCGGATCTTTGTAAAGCCATGAGTTGGCATTGATAATGGTGGCATCCCCCATGGCGCGGTATGCAAGAGCCTGATTGGACATATCCTTTATCTGGTGGTTCTGAGACACAGAGGAATACTTCAATGCACCAAGAAAACTGAGTTGGATTCCTGCCTTGTGCTTCCACTTGAATTCTCCCTGGAATTTTAAATCAACGATATTCAAGGAAATATTATTGTTCTCCAGTTCATTGAAGATATTAAAGTCCGCATAATTGCGCATATAGTTAAGTCTGGGATCCAATGTGCGGGAGGTGTTCAAGGCATATGAATAAGGATTGATGTCAAAAGAACGGGACACCTCACCGGAAACGGCGTCACTGCTCTGTCCCAATGTCCCCGGAGCCTGCTGCCTGCGGTAGGAGGCATTGGCGATCCCAGTGAATGAAAATTGCTTTGTGATGTTATAGGTATTGTTCAGATTCGCTGTGTACCGTGACACCTTGCTCTGTTTCATCCAGCCCGGATCACTCATCACACTCAATGAGATATAGGATGAGGATTTTTCGCTTCCTGTGGCCATGCTGACGGAATGGTTCATCATCAGTGAATTGCTGAAAAGCAGGTCAAACCAGTCCGTATTCCTGAACTCGGCCTGCCGCAAATAGGCCGCTCTCGCTTCCTGAGTGTTGGGAAGTCCGAACTGCCCTGTCACCGGATTGTAAAAGTGGGTAAGCTGGTACATCTTTCCATATACTCCACTGTTGCTGGCCCTGGATATGGATGCAAAATTCAGCCATCCTTTCTCCTGAAGTTCCTGATAGATGCCCATCTGGTCCTGGGAGTTCATGATGTTGAAGGTCTGGTAGTTGGGCTTCAGCCGGGTTGTGAATTCTCCGGTGTAGGAAAAACTGCTGCTTCCCTGTTTGCCCTTCTTGGTCGTGATCACAATCACTCCGGCCATGGCCTTGGCCCCATAAATGGATGTGGCGGATCCGTCTTTCAGAATCTGGAAGCTTTCTATGTCATCGGGGTTCAGCCCTGCTATGGCCGAACTGATCAGGGTAACGGCATCACCGGAAGAAAGATCATCCGCACCGATATCAACCACATTATCCTGAATGACACCATCTACCACCCATAACGGTTTGGAATTCCCATAAATGGAAGTAGCTCCACGCACACGGATTTTGGGTGCTGTACCAAAGGTGCCCGAAATATTCTGGATGGACACACCGGCAGAACGCCCCTCCAGCCCCCTGCTTATGTCGGCCATACCGTCGATTTTGACATCTGAAGCGGAGAGTTTATCTGCCGCACCGGTAAATAACCGTTTGTCTGTAGCAACCATACCGGTGACCACCACTTCCTCAAGCATCTCAGAACTCGCGCGCAAGATGACCTTCACTGTCGGTGCAACCCTTGTCTCTGTGCTTTGCATACCGACAAAGGAAACCACCAACAATGCATTTTGTGGTGCCGAAATTTTAAACTTCCCGTCAACGTCTGTGATGGTCCCTCTTGATTTTTCTCCCTTGACTTGGATAGTAGCCCCGATAACGGGCTCATCCTGCTCGTCAACTACAATTCCCGTCACCTTTATTTGGGAGAAAGCCCCTCCTATCCCCAAAAAAAGGAAGGAAACAAACAAGATTAGTTTTTGTTTCATAAGTATTAATGTTTAAGTGAGTAATATGATACAAATAAATGTATCGGAACTGTAAATGTCAACAGAGGATTAGTGATACAGTCCGGCATACAAACCAGTTTTCAGAAAAAATCGATAGTTTTCATATACTTAAGAAATATTGATTTAAAATTTAATAACTGGTACAATTATAATAAATAAAATTTTAAAAAGATATGGTAATAAAGGGAATGCATGTGTTTTGTCCTAAATACAAAACATATTGTCTGTTATAATAAAAGATAGCTAACTCTCAATGAATCAGTTGCCTTATATTTTATTAAAAAGAGTATCCCAAACTACCAGACAGCCAGAAACAGGTTGAGACCCTGCCAGCCAGATAGAGACCCTTCAGGAACTATTGATGGAATATCAAAACAGGGTAGCCGTGGTCAAAACCGTTATTAAAAAGGCCAAGGTACTGGGGCAATGGTCACTTTCCGCTAGGAAAACTTCAGGATTGCCATCTCACAGTTTCCCAATGTGAACACCCGATTATTCTTCGGCGGGACGGACCGCGAATCCAATTGCCCAGAAATAGTCGGCACTCGACGGATCCATAAACGAACTCTGAAAAACCATCCCCAACGCGTCTCCATTGTGTCCATCATACACTGAGGACCAAGAAGTACCTTTGCCCCTGGTATAATACACTTTACCATTGGCTTGACTACGCCACCCGGATGCCGGAAAGAAAATATTTTTACTTTTTGTGATATCAGTATAGAATTTATATCCTCTGTTTAACACCCAGATCCCGTTAATCTCAGATTTGGAAGAAACCTTCTGGCCTGTTGTGGTAAATCCGGAAAAGGTATTACCGGCAGGAAGCGTAAAACCCACGGGACAAGGATCATAAACGGTTTTGACAACTTCGTTATCACCAGCCACATATTCATTATTATTAGCACTCCACAAGTTGTAATAATAAGAATTAGAACCGTCAGGATTTAATATAACATCAGGCTTGAGAATGAAATTCCTGATACGGTCAGGGCCTTCAAATCGAGTTCTATCTATCATAGGGTTTGCTGTGGAAGAAATGCCATCCTTATTATACCAAGTTTTATTGTTGGTGCTTGATCCGGATGAAGGCAGAAAAGGATCCTTGCGTCCCCACTGATAGTAGGGGTTCTCACCGGCAGTCGCGACGATAGAATTTGCAGTCTGTCTGATGATCATCTCTGTGCTCCGGTCACCAGCAATGATTTTTACCTTGCAACTGCGTTCCGGAAATTCGGTTGTATTACCATCACACCAGCCGAGATTGACGGACATGAGTTTATAACGCTCATTCTGGTGATTGGTTATCTCGATAGTCTTACCGATCTCCTCGTCGGTAACCCAGATATGCCAGGACCAGAGGATATTGTCATTTCCATCCTTGATGGCCACGATAGCATTCCCCTGCCTGATATGATTCTTGTCCACTTTGAAGGATATACGACCACCATTGGCCCCGCTGACATATTGGATGTCCGTAATAAGGGACATGGCATCTTGCCAAACCAACTCGGCTCTGGAAGGAGCGCAATCAGCATTTTTACTTATCCAGGGATCAGTTATCCCATTGCCGGTATGATTGACAAACCTCTTCAGGATAGTGGTTCCTGTAGCAGTGGAAGTATACGCGGCAGTATTTATGGTGCTGTTTTTTATGGCATTACCATATACCAATGGGAATGAATAGAAGCCGGGAGCGCTGACGACATAGCAGTTAGCAGTGTTCTGTACTTCTATTTGCCCTCTACTGTTTGAAAGGTTATACGGTGTTGTACTGGTACCCTTTTCAGTTGCATTCATCAAAGCGATAGTATGAGAATTATATTCCGTACCGGACTGCGCGCTGACTGTCGCATTGTATGATCGTGCCGATATGCCGCCCGGGCCGAATTCGGTAAAATTGGTGAGCCAGACCGGTTTTGTACTCGTCCATGTTATTCCGTTATCTATGGAATATTGCGTACTCCATGGAACCGCCTGTTGAACTCCCCCGGAGTTTTGTCTATAACTGGTTATTTGGTATGGTTTTGTCCCACCCTTGTAGGTGAAATCCGCAGGGCTGGAGACAGTAAGCACATAGGACCAGTTGATGGAGCTGGTGGAGACCTTATAGGTGACGGTCTTGCCCATAGGCCATACTGTCCCTTTTATATCAGCGGTGAGAATATGTTCCGTATTGGAATTGTCAATGAACAGAATTTCAATCTGTGCGCCATCGGGAAGGGTCTGGGGAACCATCATGAAAGTCTGTGCATCGGTAACAAGAGCCTCGTTGGCACTCCCCGTAATGATTTTATTCAGTGATTGTGAGAATGTGGCCGGGGTATTCAGGGAACTCCATGTTTTTAAGCCCATATTATAACTTCCCGTGGAATAGACATTTTTCAGTGTGACGCTCTTTACGGTCCCCTCCTGCATATTATTACCACAAACGAACTTGACTGCCGTCAGAGCGTGATTGAAAGTAAGCGGCACGGCGGTGTTGCTGTTACCATTGAACTCTTCCGTCCTTGCAACGAGAAGATCTTCCTGATCATTGACATCATTGGGGATAACAACTCTGATGACTGGAGAGCCGGGGTGTGTATTGCCGGAAAGTACGTAGTTTTCATTGTTTTTTGGAGCATAGGCGAAGAACTTCATCTTGTATGAAGAGCCGGGCCAATAATAAGTAAAAGGAAGAGAATACTCGCTGCCAGATTTGCTGGCAGTTATATTGTAGAAGTAGTCGGGAGTCTTGCTTTCGTCCCAGGAATCGGTATAGGAGTAGGCGGAAACGCCGAAACTGTCGTACATGTTATCATTCTTTATGGGAGTGGCACGGGTAAGTACGGCCGTGTCACGGCGGCTGTCCGGGGAGGGGAAAGTAATACTATCGGTGTACAACGTGTGCAGGTAAAGAGGTGCACCGCCGCCCTGTAAGGCCATGACAGTATCTCGCAGAGCATCAGTTCCGCTGACGGAGCGGGTGGATGGATTCTTGGAAGAACACACCTCGGAGGTGAAAGATATACGTGAGGAGGATCGCTCCGCCATGTCGTCCTCACAGGAGGACAGACAGAAACATCCGGAAACAATTGCCAAAAACAGAAACCACGAAAAGGCATCTGTGTTAGAGAGTGATGTAAAATGGAAATATTTCATATATACTATTTTAATGAATTGATTGTCACACCGATAATAAGAATCATACCACCGTTAATAAAGTATTCCTTTTCACAGATCCCCCCAAACGCATGGAATACCTTTTGTTAAGTGCCCGGAAAGGAACAGACAGGGTGAGAAGTAGAGTTCGCCCCTGTCCCCGGCATGGGGCAATGCCGGTCCAATCCTGTCCGGGCGGAAATTTGCTAAATTACAGCAAGTAATAAAAACAAAACAATTCAAACTTATTAAGAATTTACATGTTGATATTAACAGGTTGTTCGGTCCATTCATCAACTGAGACACTGAACTTAATGGGTTTGCCCAAAACCGGATCACCACCGTTACCTCCAGGTATCGGAGTGGGATCAACGTTCGGATCACTAGGATTAGCCGGATCTGTTGGTAGCGGATCAATCTCACCAGCACCACCGTCATTATCACAGAAATTCAACATATAGGTGTATTTCTTACCGGGTTCCCAATTAGTGTCAATTCCCACGGCGGAGAATGCATATTTGCCGGTCTTGTCATCATTATCTGTTGGTTGTGGATATAGTAGGGTGGCATTCCCATTATCCAAACTGTAAATACGACAAAGTACAGACAAGTAGACGCCGGTTGTTGCGGTATTACCGTTCCACTTTTCTAACTTCTGGGGGATAAGCATGAAATTTCCCTTGTTGAACATCAAGGATTTAGCCTCATTATCCAAGGTTACAATATTTTCCCCTCTGATCACATAAGCCTTTGATGGATCATCTTTTTCCATCCAGCCAGACCATGCACTTTGCTGCAAGGCATAACCGATATTCGTTTCCACTTCCGGAAAAGTAAAGTCAGCCTTTGATGCGGCATTTACCAATTTAACACCAAGAACCTCAATCTTAACCTTGTCATTGGAACACTTGGCTTTAACCTCTATTTGAGAAAGGGCATGCTTGAAGTTCATGGAAACACCATTAGCTTCATTGCGAGATTTGGTACCTGTGTTGTAAGAAATGATAAGATCCTTTTGGTCTAGAACACTCTGAGCAGGAGAGAAACCGGTTATCTTCTTTTCCGCACTACTTATTTCTACATTACCACCAGGGTTTTGAGGAGCGTAGGCGAAGAAGGCAAGTTCATAACCCGGCCAGTAGTAAGTGGAAGCAGTATTCCAATTGTTGCCGTTATCATTAGAAGTGACGGCCAGATTCGTGAAATAATTGACACCATTGCCAATGGCCGTCACATTGAACGCTGCCAGATTTTGCAGGTTTGTCACGTTGGCACGTGTAAGTGCCTTGTCCAAAGAGGTACGGAAAGAGATGCCCTTACCCTGGTTTACATCAACCACATCGTCGTTGGAGCAGGAGGCCAAGGCTGCTATAGCAACAGCCGCAAGTAAAATTTTTTTCATACACAATTAATTTAATTAATAATCACTATCTATTCATATTGCAAATATGCAGTAGTTTCAATTACATGGGAACATCCACATAAATATTCTGCCATTCGTCAACAGTCGGATGAAAACCACCACCGTTAACAATAGGCTTGGGCAGAGGAAGTCCGTCTAGCAGGATATGAACATCGCGGGGATCAGCCGCGTCATCAACCTGCCGGGTCACGTCAAACGTGTAGTAATTCTTACTTCCGTCGGCCATAATCACGTAGATAACCAGCTGGTGCACGGGACCATCTAGTCCGATTTGCCCGAAAACCCAAAAATCGGCCGTCAGGGTGGAGATACCATCGGAAACCACCTCGAAAGGTACGGTTACGACATCAAGTGTGAGATCGTTAGGTCCCATCAGAAGCCCCCCCGACATACCCGAAAGAGCACCGGAAAGACCGTTAGAAGATATATATTTGAGATTGGACACATTCATTATCTTGACTCGGTAACGGCATACGGAGAGTTCAGGATAGAGAACTACTGTCTGGTTCTCTTTCGAGAGTTCAATTGTAACGTCATCAAGACGGTCGCTGTAAAGGCGATCAGGTGACCTTGCGATCCGCTCCTCGGAAGTTCCTTTCACACGAGGAACAGAAAAGCCCCTCACGCTCAAGACACCGTCGGGAGCGTAAGCTTCAAAGCTCCCGAAGAAGTCTATATTACGGTAAAGTACAGATTCCGTGTCAGAGTTGACACATAGGGCCCTGTAACGACCAGCAGGAACGTTGATATCCCCGCCCCGATAATCCGTGAATTCATACGCCTCAGGTTTCCCCCCGTCCAAAGGAAACAGGTAAAGGCGCATTGTTTCAGGAGTCACATTGGGGGTATTCCTCCAATCAAAAATAACTTGTATTTTAATGGTACGGGAACAATCATAACACAACTCCTTATGTTCGCAAGACATCAACAACAAGACTGCAAAAGCCACAACAGCCTGTAATACATATTTTATATTCAACATCTTTTACTTTCCTCCTTTTTTCAGATTGTAATCACTCCGTCCCCAAAACCATACCAGAGAGACCTCCGCTTTCGTCGGACCAAACCAGTGACGTTGTCTGGTACTCTGCCATACATAACGATTATCCATGGGAACATACTTGTAATAGATTCCTCCCAAATAACCGACTCCCAGGGAAAAGTCCAAATTAAGTCTTTTGGCAATGGCAAGGGAATAGCCGTATTCTAAACCGAAACCGTAATTGGATTTTTCCCAAAGGGATCCACCGGGTCTACCACCCATGTAGCCCTTTCCTCCAAGCTCAAAATCATAAGTCAGCACCTGCCCATAAACACCGATGTGATGGCCGGACAGAGGTCTGCCAACAGCATGGGAAGCAAAATACCTGCGTAGTCCGACCTCCCCACCATATACGCGCCAGTAACGGTGGCGTCTGTCCTTTTTCCACCAGGCGTACATCCAACTGCCACCAAGGGACCAGCCTTTGCCAAGATAGAACTCTATGCCGATATTCGGAATGAGAAAAATGTCATAAAGCAGGTTTGTTTTAATCCCCGCATAGAAAGGTTTGGAAACATCGATAACGGGAACGGGAGCCTGTACCGTGTCATGGACAACAGCGGCCCTCTCGGGTGTGTTGCGAATGATGACGGTATCCGCCGGTTCCACCTTTTTTGAAGGGGAGTGACATTTCCCGTCTTTTCCTGTGATAACAGACTCAAGTTCACATATGATTACGGAACAGTTGCGAAGTTCGGGGAAAAAATGCTCAAGCATGTAACGCCATACACGCCCACCACGGAGATTCATCAACTGCCGTTTACGGGAATCGACAACGGCACCGTTACGGGTCACCCATATGGGGGTATCACGAAGGATACTGAGAGCCTCCTCACGGAAGGGCATATCAGAATCTCTGACAAGGGAGGAAAGTTCCTCCCAGCTTTCTCCTAAGGAGAGGGACACGAATGCCGAGTCAGGCAGAGACAAACGCTCCTGGATGTAGGATTGCAGGACTGTACACCGTTGATCTGACAGCTGTTGATTCAAACGAATATTCCCCTCAGGAGACGCACCGGAACGCAGAATTACACGATACAACGACATATTCTCCTGTCGAGAACAAATGCGAGCCAGAAGTGAATCTAAGCGTGTACCATTATTGCGGAAGGTAAGCACTCAATTTAGGGCATCCCCCTTCGAAAGGGCACCTTTCAGTGCCCTAAACCGAGTTTTGTTAATTAATTAGTTTTGAATTTAACATTGGCTGGCAGCCAAAGTGATTTTGTCAGGAACCATGTTAACATAATCCCTGCACCCGTTAAAGATATTTTTGAAAAAAGTTCCGATGAAGTTCCAGATAGAACTGCCATGAAGCTTTACCGTTCCTATCACACTGTGATAAGTTGCTGCCATCTCTGCACCGGCATCACTACCATAATGAAGTGAATTGTTGCGTTGAGTGGTCAGCTTTCGAATGGTTCGCTCAGCCAGATTGTTGTCTATCGGTAATTCACCATCATCCAAGTAAGCAAAGATCTCTTTCCAGAACCGGTTCAGATAATTGAGAGCTTCTCTATAATACCGGCTTCTAAATTCTGAATCCTTTGACTGTTCACTATCTAACAAACTGCGTAGCTCTATTAGGAGTTCCTTAGTTTCCAAGCTTTGCCTTTCTTGAAACCTTTCCTTGGGAGTTAATCCGGCATCATCGTATTTACGCTCCCTCATAAAGAACTCCTTTAAAATTTCGGAAAAGCGTTCTGCAGTCGGTTCACCACCCTGATTGGAAGCCTTGACAAACTTGTTCTTGGCATGAGACATACAAACCTGGTGGACAGTATCTTTAAACCGGGCTGATTTCAGCTCATTGCCGATAAATACATAAGCATTATATCCGTCGGACATTATACTCTTCAATTCTGCATCGCCCAAAAAGTCTGTAAGTACATCACGACCGCACGAGCCATTCTCATAGAAGAAAATGGCTGTTTTCCGGGCCTTGTTGACCAGAACCCAAATGTAGCACTTCTTATAGTGATCGTATTTACGCACTTTACACCAGGTCTCGTCGCAGTTCACAATCGAATCTTTTTCCAAAGCTATAGACTTCAATACACAAACCAGTTCGTCCAGGTATGTCTTACCTTTCTTAAGCCAGTTGCGCAACGTGTTTTTAGAAATGGTCATGCCCATATCTGTCAGCCATTGGTGAAGAAGACCAAAAGTCACATTCTTTACATAAACTTCGTAGGCGATAGCCTGCAGAAATTCAGGAGTGGCCCTAGTGCCTTCAAAACTGGTTACTACATCCGGATGGCCTTCAGAAGGGAAATAGCCCCACTTCGGCTTTTTACCAGGCTCTGCATAATGAACCATCTCAAAACATTCTTCCGTAAGGAAAGTACGGAAACTGAACACCCGTACCATTCTCCTTTCAATGATCCGACCGGGAACCTTTGTCAAATCGGAAGGATGCTCTGTCGCTTCTCCGGCTACTCCCATCGTTTTATAACCGTCAGGGCGATTGGACAAGTCACGGTCTTTCCCGGAAGGCTCTTTTAACTCTTGGGATGGAACATGACCAACCGAATCCGTGCGAAGCGTATCATCGGTTCCATCATAATCATCCTTCTCCTTCCGGCGGTCTGAATCACTTGTTTTAGCTTTAGATTGTATCTTTTGACGTCTATCACCAAAACGTTCCTGATTGGCGTAATCAAGTTTTTCTTGAAGTGATTTTATCTTACGTTCAGCCGATTTGCGAAGTTTATGCTCTTCTGACAACCGATTCTCAAGGTCAGCATGTTTCGATTGCATAGAAGACATCTGATCCTTCAGTTCTTTCATCTGAGCCATAAAATCCTCTAAAACAAGCTTCATGGCATCACCTGTCAACCTGAGATCCTGATTTTGCTCAGCAAGGTATTGTATGTATCGGTCTTTCTGATCCTCTGCCATACCTGCACTATAATTTATAGGGTTGCGTGAGTAGGTTTCCCGACTCAACAACTCTCGTTTTGTTGTAATTATATCTTGCAGATCGATCATACTTAAACCTTTGACTTACAGCATTAAAGGTAATAAAATAATCGCAAAACCGCAAGTGGATAAATAGATTGATTATCTGATTTTTAATGTTTTAACTATAGGATTCTCAAGAATCAAAACCACGTCCTTCCAGGCAATCCGATAAACAGTATCCGCCCCATTTCGCTCCACTTTCATGAACTGATAACCGGCAACAAACTTCTTTTCAAACAGACTATATGAACGATTATCAAATGAAAACATACGGACTATTCTGCGATTGCGAGACATGACTATAAAGACATCCCCATCTCTGGGTTCCCGGTGAAGCCGTTCACGAATGATAGACAACACACGGCTGTGCTTACAACGCATATCGGTGAAATCACGGACATAATAAAAATGATTCAGACCGGTAACACTCAGCATAACCCCTCCAGTTTCTCTACCATACGAACCAAATCCGGGTAGCTTAAATTCTTTTGGAACAAATGCAAGCCATTGCTGATACGAATCTCAACCCAAATACGAACAGGGTGATCAGTTCTGCCTGGTGATACCGGTTGAGGTTGATCAATGGCACCGGATTGTTCCTCATGACCGATTACAGGAGCACCATCAACCTGGACTTCAACTACTTTTTTCCGGGTATCCCTGTACCATTTCTGAAAGATGTTATAAGGAACTTTGTTCTTAACACAAAACGATTGGAGAGATTCTCCATGAGGCAAAGCCTCGGTCTGGTACTGAAAGTAAAACCTTTCAAGATCTTCACTGCTATACATAAATTCTAAAATTTTTGTTCGCAGCGAAGATAGAGATTTCAATTATGAGCCAATTTTTGACTGCTTACTTGCGGAAGGAAAGATTTACAGTGGAACTGCCTACCGGAAAGTAAATCTGGCAGCGGAGAGTATCCCTCCCGCAAAAAGCCAAACTTACATTCGCTCCAAAACAGCCTAAAATCAGAAATATAAGAACCTTTTTCAATTCCATGTTATAAATTGCTTGTATTAAAAACTTGTCAAGAAGAATTGGTGTATAAAATAATAATAAATTAATACATATATTCCAAAATAGCATTTATATCTTCCATTATAAAAGATTGGAAATGGTCTTTTTTTATATCTATTGCACAAGAAAATGATACAGTAAACCTTATAAAATACCTTTAAAGCACCCTTGAAAGTAAACTCATATTTCCGTCTCTCCTATATTTTAAATACAGGAGAGGCTTTTACTCCAACCCAAAGAATCTAATGTAACTCCATGCTGACAGTCTTATCCTTTATAGTGTCTGCCCACATTTCCTAAATGTTGTTTTAAAGATGAAAGGAGGTACTTAATCTATATTCATCTGCCCATGCACATAAAAAACAAGAACCATCTAGTTTACTGTTTCTATTCAATATTCTTTCTTATCATCTTACATCCGCCTAGTCTGATATTATTTTGACGAAAAACGCCATCACTTTTCCAGCAGAATATTCACAAGAAAACAGGTTGCAGCATGGCAGCATAGACATGACCGTTCTTCTCTTATGATATAAAAAACAAACAAAACAATCTATGACATTTTATCTAAATTGTCACCAATTCCTTTGTATCAAGAACACTTTGCTTTACAATATTTTTTAGATTGCAAAAATAGAAATAACAAGAGATATACACATTACACATAATAGACATATTATTATATATAGTCGCCGTTTTTTTTTAAGGACGAATAAATTAATAAAACGCAAACAATAAAGCATTTGTTGTTGTTTTTATATTCAGTTTAAGACATTTTTTTATAATAAGTATACAGGATGACCCCATTCCAAGATATGAAGTAAACAGCCAAATAAATACACAGCTTTTATTTTTCATGCATTTTTACTATAAGGATCCTCGCTTTCCAAGATACAAGTTCAATAGGGAGTCCCGATCTAGCAACTGACTGCTTTCCTTTTCTGTCAGTCAATGGCAGGATAAGCGTTTACAGATCTTCATGATTATACCCCACATGTACGATGATGTTCACATTTTCACCTTCTAGATTATTCTGTCCATTGGATTCTGGAACAATTCCTTCAGGAATGCCGAAATTGACATCTACAAAAATTCCCTGTCCATTATTCAAAGAGCTGAGATCCATGTTTATCAGATACCCATCTTTATAAACTGCATCTTAGTTCTACCCTATATCGATTCTTCCTGCTTTATACGGCAGTGAAATGACTAGGAAGAGACTGACTGCAGACAACCCGTAACATAGTCACCTGTTTCGAAAATGAAGGTCCATTTAGGGTATTGTCATTCTTGCCATAGTCATCAACCGTTCTTGCAAAGAAATTGAATGCGCCTGCTTTACTTCCTTCTGTCGTGAATCCGTTTGTTGCAAAACAGAAAGCCATATCTAACGGATCCATATTGCTACCAGAGTTGAATGTATTGTTAAAAAAGTCATACCCGCTAGCCGCATAAATCCTCTTCCAAAACCAGTCCTCCTTTTTTCACTGCCAGCTTAGAGCGGAAAGTATTCAGATGAAAAACGTCTCATCAAGAAGACTTGGATTGTAATGGTTACTTCAACAACCCAAAAGTATTTGCCAGAGAAAACCTTTGACTCAAGTCTGGCTTTCTATCCCATATCTCGTTTTAAAAACTTTGCGTATCAATCTTGAAGATATTCATACCTCATTTGGGGATTTCCCAGTTTTTTGCCTGACCATTCTTCGTACCAACTTCCGTTTCTTTCCATGCTTTCATAACAGGACTTATTCTTGGTTAATACCAAGATTATATTTAAACATGCCTTAACTTGTATCATCAGCTAAAAGCCCTTGCACTGTTTACACGGGGCAATGACGTGCGGTTTGTTCAGGCTGAAGAACCGGCATTAATAAGTATTGTAGAGTATCTCTCCGAGAATTACAAAGTAGAGAAAGAACCCGCCGAAGGAAAGTATATCATCGAATATGACCGGCACATTACCTATTTGGTGGAAGTACATATCTACTTTGAAGGGCAAATTCATGAAGTGATACGTTCCATCAGCGGTTATCGCAAGCCGTCAACAGTTATTAATTGGGAAGAGTGTTCTGATATTAATACAGATGTAGTACAAGTGATAAATTATCCCCAGTTTGGCGCCTATTATCCGAGTGATAAAATAAATTATAACGACGTTTTCTATACCCGTCTTTCGGAGAATGGTTACAGGTTCAGGTATACCTGCATTCCGTTGATCAGCAGCTGGAAGCAAGTAGAGACTTTATTATGGCAACCCATGGAATATCCGTTATGGAGCGTGGTCGAATATGGCGGAGAATTCTACACTTGCTGACACTTAACAGGATATCTGTCCTCAAATAGCCTTATAGAAAGCGGACCGTATCGAGCACTGCTACATATGATGCCAAACTGTTATTTATATTAAAGTTCAAAGAGGTTCCGGCAGAAATTAAAAGGATCATATTCAATGAAAGAAGAGCTGAATGACCTGATTTTTCGGTTAGAGTAACAATATTATATATACAAAAAGTCCTTTATAGATAACAAAATGTCCGTTATACAAAAAACCGAATTATTATAAATTGCGTTATAATAAAAAACAAAAAACATGAAATTACTATATTTAAATGAACATTTATCCTGCCTCAATTACCAGGTTAAATCAGATGCAGGTTTTGTCAGCTACAAGCTGGAAAAAGGTGATATATACCAGATTGACAACAGTAAGTCGGCATGTGGTCTGTTTCTGATCAGTGGTGAAATATCCCTCAATTTGGGAATGTCTCCAGAAATCAGGATTACACAAAAAGAAATGATATTTATACCACAAAATGTGGAAGCACACATTGAGGCCTTGATCGCTTCAAAATGCATACTCCTGTTTTGGGATAAAAATGTGAATGCCTGTGACAAATTCTTTTTGGCTTCATTGCCAACAAGGAAGCTGACGACAGACATAGGCAATCCCATACTTCCAATTAAAAGGGCTTTAATGGTGGTATTGGATTCTGTTAGTTCATATCTGGAGGCAAAACTGCTTTGCAGACACATGCATTCGCTGAAACAGCAGGAACTGCTTCTGGTTTTAAAAGGATTTTATACTAAAAAAGAACTGGCGACTTTTTTCTCTGCATCAACTGGCATTAGGCAACACTTTGAAAGGTTTGTTCTGGAAAATTACAAGAAAGTGAATTCTGTCAAGGAGTTTGCTGATTTATATTATATTTCGGAACGGTCCTTCAGTAGAAAATTTCACTCTTGTTTTGGAGAAAGTCCCTATAAGTGGATGCAGAAAAAAAAAGCTGAACGGATAAGAGAAATGATCAGTGACCCCCAATTCACCCTCCAGGAAATAGCTGTAAAATTTGAATTCAGTTCACCATCACATTTCACAGCGTACTGTCGGCGGCTGTTTGGGGTGCCACCAAGCCAATTAAGGGAATACCACGAAAAACAGCAGGAATAATTGTAGAACCTCTAACGTAATCATTATGAAATATTCAGAAATTGAAACAAGTCATGGAAAGGAAGATACTTACCGTATGGAACTACCGGCGGTGTGTGTACCGGTTCTTGAGAATATTGTAAAGGAAATGTCAACTTTGATAGAAGATAAAAACATGCAAGAAATCTTTTACTATCTGTCATTAGGTCATGATATGCGGGAGGTTTCAGAGAAAACGGGTATAACACTGAGAAACCTGGCGTATATCTATAGAAAGGCTGCCAATATAGTACATTTCAACTGGAAGTCCACTATGCAATGGAAAAAAGAGTTACAACATGCGCATATCAAGTGCCGAAATTATGAGTCTCTTTTGACCATTCCTCAAATTATAACAAGACAGAGTCCGAGAAATTTTATACTGGTTGTAAGGGATCAGGATATTCCGACAAAATATGTGGACCTATTAACTATCCCTTTGGAGAAACTGGATATCTGTCTAAGGACCTTGCGGTCGCTCAGAAAAAACAACATCTACCTGTTGGAAGATCTTTTAAGATTTATAAAACTGAATGGATTTGACTCATTGGCCAAACTACCGGGAATGGGAATTAAGTCTGTTGAACAATTATATGAAAAGCTAAAGGAAAAAAAAATACTTGAAAGTAAGGAAACTTGTGGGCTATTTCGTTACCTTTTTGTATAACATAGCTAACTTCTAAAAACATCCATATAATTGTTTCTATATATTCAAATTCATGCTGTCAAACATGACGTCCACTTTGTATAAAGATCTATTTATAATAGTTATCTTGCAATAATTTTTGATGATATAAAAATTTAATATTATTAGAAAAACGAGAATGGCTCTACCGGATATCCGCATACATTGCAGGAAGTTCGGCATAAGGCGTCCCCGTAACAAATACACGAATGTCACGGAATCCTTTTTTCTATTGCAAGAAAAGAAAGAGAAAGGTTTCAAAAACAAGGATGCTCAAGTTTCTCATGATTTGATTCCTGGAAAAGAGACTTATCATACAAAGAGATGAAATTCATAAAGAATATGGAGTTTGACTCAAATATATACAAGATTATCAGCATAACTTTCCATAATCAGAAGATTTTTGTACAGAAAAAGGAGCTCTTTGAAGGCAGGAAGATCAGTATCCGTATTGTCGGAGCATTATGTGTGCCCTGTTGTAAGGGGTAAGGAGCTAAAATCTGTCGAGTTCGATGTAAAGGTAGCAAACAATACAGATAGCCGGGATCTCGTTCATCGGACACATCTCTCTCAAGGCATTCAATAAGAACGTGCACCTGAAGGCTCATATCCGTCTGCAGCAGAAGCTAATGATGAGGGGAAGATGTGTTGCAGCCAAGTCCATATATGCCAATGCTGCTAACAGAAAATTCTGTAAAGATATGGGACATCAACATTTTTTGTATGCAAGGAAGGTTTGCAAAGGACAAGACAGTGAGGGAAGTTCTCAGAAATGGGCTCTCAAAGGAAAGATCCACCAGACTGAAATGCTGTTTCGGCACGCAGAAACAGCATTACTCCTATAAGAATCAAGGCACGGAATAGAAAAACGGAAATCCTGTGGATTTTTTCGGAGTCCATACGGCAAATGTCATACCGACAATTTATAAAATCAAAAGCAGATGGAATAAAGCCGCATAGCACATGATTATAATGAATCTATCATAAGAAGTGTCAGGCTTCTTTCGGAACATTATGCCCCAATGGATAAAAATTTAGGGAGGAGATAGAAGAATTACAATAAAAATAGTATACGAGAGGATAGAAACAGTTATCTTCATATGCCATCTTATTTTTTTAAGATATTTACTGGATATCCTTGTTTTAAGCATATCGAAGTTGGTAAAACGTAAATAAGGTTTATTTTCTGATGTTTTTTATCTTTACCATATGTCCTTATTTAATTATAATTCAGTTCCACGACTATCACTCCTGATAAATTCCTTTATTGTTGTATCATCCTTTTCTATTCTTGGTATTCAGGCTTTCAAACAATGGCTGCTGTGTTCCAATATATTGAAAGAAGTATACCTTGGGACAGTCGCTGAATATCTCAATTCAAATCCTGCCCAAAATAGATTCTGTTGGCATTATGATACTTTTATATTGATGATTTTTGAATATTTCCTCTTCTAATTAATCTCATAGTCGTCCATATAAGATATACTCGGAGTTGTGCCAAATTCTTCATTACGCTTGAATATTGTCCGAAGGACAAAAATTTCGCATATACATTCCGTTTCAGGAAACTGTTTACATGTGTTTACATCCACGATTCGGTAACTTTTTCAACTCTTCTCTTGGAATAGTCCACCAACAAGCTATGACAAAAAAGCTAACGATAGAAATCCAGACAGAGATAAAAGAAAAGGGTACTGTAAGAAAATATACAACAATAGAAATATTTTCTTTCTGTCCCCCTTCATGGAGACTCCTTAAAGGAAAATCCTCACCATGAAAACTGATTAAAGCCTTTTCCAATAACCGGAAAGCAATTGCACACATGAACAACACTCCACCATAGCAGGCCATTGGTACGGGAGACTGGTAGTTTTTACCAACCCAATCTGTTGTAAACGGTATCAGAGAAATCCAAAATAATAAATGAAGGTTTGCCCATAATATCTTACCATTGATACACTGAGCTATTTGTAAGATCTGGTGATGATTGATCCAATAAATTCCGACATATACAAAACTGAGTAGATAACTGACAAATACAGGAATGACAGGATGCAGCGCTTCAAATGTCGCCTCTTCCGGTGTATTCATGGAAAGAACCATGATTGTTATTATGATGGCCAATACTCCATCACTAAATGCCTCCAAACGATTTTTGTCCATTTTCCTAATGTGGGATAATTAAAAAGGTTAAAACATAGGTACTTCTATGGCCAGGACATGTGACTCAGACAAACACTCTATGGTGACAGCCTCCACTTCCCATATACCAATTCCATCACGGCGTGAAAGGACATGTTTGTTTATTTTAACATCCCCCTCCAATACAAAGATATATACTCCGGTGTCCTTTTTGTTCATCAGGTATTTTATATGCTGCTTGGAATCGAATGTGCCTATGGAGAGCCATGCGTCTTGCAACAGATGTGCTGGTGTATTTCCTTCTGGTGAGATAAACGTACATAGCTCATTGTGTCTGCATAGAGGTCGAATATCATAATTATGGTATTCAGGCTTCGTTCCTTCTATATTCGGAATGATCCAAATTTGCAGGAATTTTAACTCTTCAGTCTCACTCGCATTATACTCACTGTGATAAATTCCAGCACCTGTGCTCATTACTTGGATCTCCCCCGGAGTAATGATGCTCTCATTCTCCACGCTATCCCCATGCCTTAAAAAGCCCTGTATGGGGATTGAAACGACTTCCATATTGTGATGTGGGTGCATACTGAATCCTTTTTTAGGAGTGACAGTATCATCGTTCAGCACTCGTAAGGCACCGAAATGAACCCGTTCCGGGTTATAATAACCTGCAAAACTAAAAGTGTGATAGGTCTTGAGCCAACCATGGTCGAAATAGCCTCTTGTATCAGCTCTGTGTACAATAAATTTCATTCTTAATTCCTATAAGGTTTATTGTTTTTTGTATTTTTCGTTTTCTTTTTTTATCATCCGACAACTTAGTGCCCCAGAGGGGCATTTCTCTATTTGTGCCACAAGTTCCTCCGTTGTCGCATTTTCAATCCGAATCCAGGGGCGTTCTTTGGGGTGATAAACAGCAGGAAGTGTTTTTACGCAAATCCCTGCGTGCTTGCAAAGATCAGGCTGCCAAGTAATTGATAACACGCCATTGCTGTATTCTACTTTTTTCATTTTATCCTTTTTTATTTAACATGAAAACCTCGAAGTACCAGTCGCTTCCATTCCGGATGTTTATGTATATATCCCGCCACAAATGGACATAAAGGCACCAGACGTAGGCGCTGATTCTCAATGTCGGCAAGAACTTTCTCTACAAGTTGCTGCCCCACTCCCTGCCCTCTTAAGGAAAGAGGCACCTCCGTATGTGTTAAATATATCTTTCCATTAGGGGATTTTATATACTTTATTTTGGGGATAAGATTATCAATATGGAATTCATATTGATGCCTTTCCGCATTATCTGTCAAATCATAATTCTGAATCATTTTTATTTCATATTTAGTAAATTGGGCAAAAGGAACAGACTGTTATGACTAAACAATCATATTATTACAATCCTGATGTCACAAAAATAATATTTTTTATTACTAAAACAAAATATTCTATATGATAAATGA